>DASWTR010000169.1:0-6229 GCA_036402035.1 Sphingomicrobium sp. | reverse complement strand
GGAGTCGCTGATCGAGGGCGCCGTCCTCGCGGTCCTCGTCGTGGTCCTGTTCCTGCGCGACTGGCGTGCGACGGCGATCTCCGCGGTCGCCATCCCGCTCTCGGCGATCCCGACCTTCTGGCTCATCTCGCTGATGGGCTTCTCGCTCAACACCATGACCCTGATGGCGCTCGGCCTGGTCGCCGGCGTGCTCGTCGACGACGCGATCGTCGAGATCGAGAACATCGTCCGACACATGCGCATGGGCAAATCCGCCTATCAGGCGTCGATCGACGCGGCCGACGAGATCGGCTTGGCAGTTCTGGCGACCACCATGGCGATCGTCGCGGTGTTCCTGCCGGTGGCGATGATGCCCGGCATTTCCGGTCAGTTCTTCAAGAACTTCGGCTACACCGTCGTGCTCGCGGTGCTGATGAGCCTGTTCGTCGCCCGAATGATCACACCGCTGATCGCCGCCTATTTCCTGAAAGCCCATGGCCACCAGGCGCACGGCGAGGGCTGGCTGATGGACCGCTATATGGGCATCCTGCGCTGGTCGCTGGACTCAAGGAAAGCCAAGGCGATGCGGGCTCAGCTGGAGCGCGTACCCCTGCGCCCGGCCTACTGGTTCGTCGAACTGCTGTTCGTGCTGCTGGTCGTCGGCGCCTTCGCCGGAACCATCGCGATGGTTCCGAAGCTGATGGCCCCGCTCGAACTGCCGGCGATGCTACCGATGGTACTGGGCTTCGTCCTGGCGCTGGTCGCCGGCTATGTCGCCGTGAAGGCGCTCGGCTGGGCCATTCGCGCGTCGGGTGGCGGTGTGGCCAGCTACCATGACTATTTCACCGGACGCTGGACGGCCCGGTTCCGCGATCATCGCATGTGGATCATGGGGATCGGCTTCCTGTCGTTCCTGGCGACGATCGGCATGTTCATGTCGCTGCCGAGCCAGTTCTTTCCGACGACCAATTCGGATTTCAGCCGGGTTCGGATCGAGATGCTGCCAGGAACGACGATCGAGCAGACCGAGGCGGTTGCCGACAATGTCGCGGAAATCATCAACCGGCAGCCGGAGACGCTCAACGCCCTGGAAAGCATCCGCGAAGGCAACGCCTTCATCTTCATCACGCTGAAGAAGGACCGCGAGCGGACCAGCATCGAATATGAGCGCGACCTGACGCCGCAACTGGCGCAGATCGCCGACGCCCGGGTGAGCTTCCTGTCGCAAAGCGGCGGCGGCGGCACCGGCCGTGATATTTCGATCATGCTGTCCGGCTCGGACCCGGTCCTGCTCAACGACACCGCCAGCAAGCTGGTCGACGAGATGAGCGGCCTCAAGGAAGTCCGCGCGCCGCGGGTCAACGCCGACCTCCGCCGGCCCGAGCTGCTGATCAAGCCGCAGCTCGACCTTGCCGCGCAGCTGGGTGTGACCACGACGGCGCTCAGCCAGACGATCCGCATCGCCACGATGGGCGATATCGATCAAAACACCGCCAAATTCTCGCTGAGCGATCGCCAGGTGCCGATTCGCGTGATGCTGCCGGAAACCTCCCGGCGCGACCTGGAGACGATCCGCAACCTGCCGGTCCCGACCACCGCTGGCGGCAGCGTGCCGCTGAGCCGCGTCGCCGAGATCAGCTTCGGGTCGGGCCCGACAACCATCCAGCGCTACAACCAGAACCGCCGCATCTTCGTCGGCGCGGACTTGGCACCAGGAGTGGTCAAGAGCGAGGCGATGGCCAAGATCAACGCGCTTCCGACCATGGCCAAGCTGCCGCTGGGAGTGTCCAACGCGCCGTTCGGCGACGAAGAGTGGCAGCAGGAAATGATGCAGAGCTTCATGGTCGCGCTCGGCTCCGGCATCCTGCTGGTCTTCGCGGTGCTGGTGCTGCTCTATCGCCGCTTCATGTCGCCGCTGGTCAATATGGGCTCGCTGCTGCTGGCGCCGCTGGGCGGCCTGATCGCCCTGGCGATCATTGGCCAGCCGCTGTCGCTGCCGGTGTTCATCGGCATCCTGATGCTGTTCGGGATCGTCGCCAAGAACTCGATTCTGCTGGTCGATTTCGCGGTCGAGATGATGGACCATGGCATGCCGAAGGAGCAGGCGCTGCTGGAGGCCGGACACAAGCGCGCCCAGCCGATCGTCATGACCACCGTGGCGATGGTTGCCGGCATGGTGCCGACGGCGATCTCGCTGTCGGGCGACGCCGCCTGGCGCGCGCCGATGGGTACGGTCGTGATCGGCGGCCTCATCCTCTCGACGCTGCTCACACTGCTGATCGTCCCGGCGGGCTTCAGCCTGGCCGACGGGCTCGAAAAGCGGCTCGGGCCATGGCTCAGCAAGCGCGTGCTGACGCTTGAGGCGGGCCACCACGACCCGGGACATATGGCGCCCCAGCCGGCGGAGTGACATCGCGGATTGGCGGGCTAGAGTGGCGGCGATGAGCGCGCCGCCCGCCACGCCGGCTTTCAACCGCTTCAACCCGGCCCAGCCCGGCGCCGCCGGCATGAAGGCGGCGGCGACCGGCCTATTGGTGCTGATGGCCGCCATCTTCCTCGTCGCGCGCCAGTTCGAGGCGACCTATCCCTGGGTCGGCTACATCACGGCGTTTGCGGAGGCGGCAATGGTCGGCGGGCTGGCCGACTGGTTCGCGGTCACCGCGCTGTTCCGCCATCCGCTCGGCCTGCCGATCCCGCACACCGCGATCATCCCCCGCAACAAGGACCGGATCGGCGACGCACTGGCCAATTTCCTCCAGCAGAATTTCCTGGTTGCGCCGGTGGTGGCGCGGCGGATGCGCAACATCGACCTGTCGGGCGCGATCGGTCGCTTTCTCCAGGCGCCGCAAGGCCAGGAAACCCGCATCCGCCACGGTGCCAGCCGCCTGCTCGCCGACCTGTTCGAAAGCCTCGACGACGAGCGGCTCGGCGGGCTGGTCAAAAGTTCGATCGCGGGCCGCATCCGCAAGATGGAGGTGTCGCCGCTGCTCGGCGCCGCGCTGGCCTCGGCGATCAACGAAGACCGCCATGTGCCGATGCTCGAGGCGGCGATCCGCTGGACCAGCCGCGCGCTCGACGCCAACGAGACCCTGATCCGCGAAATGGTGCACAAGCGGGCCAATTGGGTGCTGAAGCTCGCCGGGCTCGACGCCAAGCTGGCCGACGCAATCGTGGACGGGCTGCGCAAGCTCAGCGCAGACATGCACACCGACCCGGCGCATCCCGTTCGGGTCAAGGTCGAGCAGGCGCTGGCCGACCTTGCCAACGACCTCCAGACCAAGGCGGAGACCCGTGAAAGGGTCGAGGAAATCAAGCTGCAGCTGCTTGACAATAAGTCGGTCTCGCTGTGGCTCGACGCGCTGTGGCAGAAGGGCCGCGAAGCGATGATCCGGGCCGCCCGCAACCCCGACGCGGCCATGGCCGGAAAGCTCGGCGAAGTGCTGCAGTCGATGGGCGAGAGCCTGGAAAACGACCCGCGGCTCAAGGGTGCGATCAACATGTTCGCCCGGCGCGCGGTGTCCGGAATGGCGGCCAGCTATGGCGGGTCGATCGTCAAGCTGGTCAGCGAAACGGTCCGCCGCTGGGACGCGCAGACCATCACCGACCGGCTGGAAACCACTGTCGGCCGCGACCTGCAATATATCCGCATCAACGGGACGCTGGTGGGCGGGCTGGTCGGGCTGATCCTGCACGCCCTCGACGCGCTCTAGGTCTCTGTCCCTCTCCGCCCTTTGACTTCGGCGCTCAGGGCCACCATCTTGCTGGCATGACGCAACCGTCGATCTTCCGACGCTTCACCGTCCATGCGGGACAGACGCCCGCCCGAGCCTAGCCCCGAGTCCCGCTGACGCGCGGTGCTCGGGGACCTTACTGGCTCAATTCATCATAAGGGTTCAAAATGTCGGAAGCTTTCTCCGCGGGCGCAGCGCGTCCGCCACTTCATATGCTGGCTGCGGAATCGGACATGGTGGCGAGCCTCGCCTTGCAGGCGGAGCATCGCTACCCGGTCGTCGCCGCCATGCTGCTCGAGGAAATCGAACGGGCTGAACTGCATGAGCCCGGAACCCTTCCCGAGGAGGCGGTTGCCCTGAACTCCGAAATCGAATTCGTCGACGAGAAATCGCATCAGATCAGGACCGTGCAGCTCGTCATGCCGGCCGAAGCGAACATCTCCGAAGGGAAGATCTCGATCCTGACGCCGGTCGGGGCGGCGCTCTACGGCCTCACGGCCGGCCAGGCGATCGACTGGCCCGACTTATCGGGCGAAGTGCGGCGGATTAAAATTCTGCGCGTGCGACGGCCCGAAGGCACATCATCAGCTCGCCGGATTTGACTGCCGGCGCCAATCAGCCGGCGCTGACCCTCTCGATCGTGGCGCCGACAGCGCTGAGCTTCTCCTCAAGCCGCTCATAGCCGCGGTCGAGGTGGTAGACGCGCAGCACTTCGGTTTCGCCCTCTGCAGCAAGGCCGGCGAGGATCAAGCTCATCGAGGCGCGAAGATCGGTGGCCATGACCTGGGCACCGGTCAATGGCTGGCCGCCTTTGACGATTGCCGAGCGGCCGTGGACCTCGATCTCGGCGCCCATTCGGCGCAGCTCGGGCACGTGCATGTAGCGGTTCTCGAAGATCGTTTCCTCAAGGAAGCTCTGGCCGTCGGCAACCGCCAGCATGGCCATGAACTGCGCCTGCATGTCGGTCGGAAAGCCCGGGTAGGGCGCGGTCGAGATGGCGAGCGGCTTCAACGGCTGGTGGGCCGTCACCTTCATGCCCGCGTCGGTGAACTCGATCGCAAGGCCCGCCGCGGCGAGGCCGTTGGTGATCGCCAGCATGTCGTGAGGTCGTGCCCCCACCAGCTCGATCGAACCGCCGGTAATCCCCGCCGCGCAGGCATAGCTGCCAGCCTCGATCCGGTCGGGCATCACTTCATAGGTGCAGCCGTGAAGCCCCTCGACGCCGTCGATGATCAGGTGCGACGAGCCGATGCCCTCGATCTTGGCGCCCATCGCCACCAGCAAGTTGCAAAGGTCGACGATCTCGGGCTCGCGCGCCGCGTTGAACAGCTGGCTGCGGCCGGCGGCCAGCACGGCCGCCATCACGGCGTTTTCGGTGGCACCCACCGAGACGACCGGGAAGCTATAGTCGCCGCCAGCCAGCCGGCCCTTCGGCGCGGTTGCCTTCACATAGCCGGCGGCCAGCTCGATTTCTGCGCCGAGGCATTCGAGCGCCTTCAGATGCAGGTCGATCGGCCGGTCGCCGATCGCACAGCCGCCGGGCAGCGACACGGTCGATTCCCCGGCACGGGCCAGCATCGGGCCGAGCACCAGGATCGAGGCGCGCATCTTGCGGACCATGTCGTAGGGCGCGACGGTCGAGGCGATCTCGCTCGCCTGGAGCGTCATCTTGCGACCGACCTCACCCTTCTTGACGCCGGCGACCGAAGTCGAGACGCCGAGCCCGTTGAGCAAATGGCCGAAGCTGTCGACGTCGGCCAGGCGCGGCAGAGTGGCCAGCGTCAGCTTGTCATCGGTCAGCAGCGCACAGGGCAGCAGCGCCAGCGCGCTATTCTTGGCGCCAGAAATGGGGATCTTGCCCTCGAGGCGCTTGCCGCCGGTAATGCGAATGGAATCCATCGACGCGCTTTAGCGCACCGCTGCGGACTCACAAGTGTCAGGCCTTCTCCAGCGTGCACTGTAGCGGGTGCTGATTCTCGCGGGCGAAGTCGATCACCTGCGCGACCTTGGTTTCGGCCACTTCGTAGGTAAACACGCCGCACACGGCGACGCCCTGCTGGTGGACCTGGAGCATGACCCGGGTCGCATCCTCGAGGTCCATCGAGAAATAGCGCTGCAGGATGAGCACGACGAACTCCATCGGAGTATAGTCGTCGTTGAGCATCAGCACCTTATAGTTGCTGGGCTTCTTGGTCTTCGGCCGAGTGCGAGTGACGACGCCGGTCTCGACTTCGTCGAGCCCGTCGCCCTGTCCCGGCTCGTCGCCGGCCATCAGAATCACATGATCCAACATCGTCGACCTAAAATATGGCAACGCCACAACTCACCGCAAGACACAGCGCTCCAACTGTCCCGAAAAGAAAAGCGACCGCCTCCGCGAGGGAGACGGCCGCCTTACTGGGTTGCCTTCCAAAGAGGGGAGAGGGTTAGGCAACCAAAGTGTTGATGCGCTCGGCATTGAGGCTGGCGCGGGTCTGCAGCGGCTCGACCGCCTCACCCGTCAGCTTGACGACGCGCTC
>DASWTR010000168.1:0-5287 GCA_036402035.1 Sphingomicrobium sp. | reverse complement strand
GCACCGAAATAGACCGTCCGGATGTTGCCGATGCTGGAGAATTCCTGGCCGTCGGTCTTGTACAGCTTGTCGAACAGATTGTTGCCATAGACGCCGACCGAGAAGCGGTCGGATTCATGTTCCCACACGATGCGGGCATCGGCCAGCCAATAGCCCTTCTGGAACAGATCCTCGATCTCGGTCTCGCTGTTGGTGAAGGTGTTGTCGACCGACAGGGCGTGGCGCGAGCGATAGCGGGCTTGGCCGCCAAGCGTGATGTCGCCCGATCCCCCGAGGTCGAAAATATACTGCGCCCCGAAGCGCATCGTCCATTTGGGCGCGAAGGCCGGCTCCTGGAAGGCGCGGCTGCCGCCGAAATTGGTGAAGCGGAGATCGTCGAACTCCTTATACTCGGCGTCGAGATAGCCGATCTGGGTATCGATCAGCAGCTCGGGGGTCGGAGTCCAGGCTGCTTCCAGCTCGGCGCCGCGAATCCTCAGCTTGCCGGCGTTCAGCACCGACAGCAGCGGGGTCGGCGGAACCGTGCTGTCGTCGAGCTCCGACACGCGCGCCTGGAAATCCTTATAATTGTTGTGGAACAGCGCGAAGTTCAGCCGCAGCTGGCGGGCGACGGTGGTCTTCAGGCCGGCCTCGATCGAGTTGGCCGTTTCTGGGTCATAGGCGGTCGCCGACCCGACCTCGTTGGCACGGCCGTTGAACCCGCCCGACTTGAAGCCCTTGGCGTAGCGCAGATAGGCCATGGTCGAAGGCGTGAATTGATAATCGAGCGAGACCATTGGCGATAGGTCCGTCCAATGGTCCTTCCGCTCGAACACGAACGGCGCGACGCTGTTGAGCAGCGGCGAAGTGGAAAAGGTCGAGGTAGTCCGGAAATAATCCTTCTCCTCGCGCGTCCAGCGCAGACCGCCCGACAGCCGCAGCGCATCGGTGATCGAGAAGCTGGCATTGGCATAGGCGGCATAGCTGTCGGTCTTGAGGTCGTCGTCGATCGTCCGAAGGAAGGTCGGGAAGTTGGACGGGCCGAGCAAGGCGTCGGGAAGGCACAGGATCGGCAGACAGCCCGGATTGCGGAAGATCGCCAGGTTGACCAGGTCGTCGGCAAACGCTTCCTGGTGCGATTCGACATTCTCGTTGAGATAATAGAGGCCGGCGAAGGCGCTCAGCCGGTCGCCGGTGTAGGCCAACTGGAACTCCTGACTGAACTGGTCCTGGTGGACGTCGACCAACACGTCGCCGACCTCGGCCGCCGTGGCGTCGATGTCGACATAATCTTTCGAATGAAGCTTGCGATAGGCGGTGATGGACTTCAGCGTGATCTGGTCGTTCACATCGTAAGCCGCCGTCCCCGACAAGCCCCAATGCCTCATCTTGGTCGAGTTGGGCAGGCCGGGCGTGGTCTCGACGGTGAAGTCGTAATCGTCGGGATCGCGCTCCAGCGGTACTTCGACCGTCGGGGTGAACAAGTTGACGATGTCGTTGATCGGTGCGCCGGTATTCAGCTTCGCATCGTCGCGGGCGTAATCGGCGGAGACGTCGAAGCGGAAGCTGCTGCTGGGGGTGAAGGCGATCGCTGCCCGGCCCGCGACCGTGTCCTTGTCATTATATTCGCGGTCATCGTTGCGGTCTTCGACGAAACCGTCCCGGGTGGCGCGCATTGCCGCGACGCCCACCGCGATGGTTTCGCTCAGCGGCCCGGACGCTGCCGCTTTCAGCTCGAACTGCTCATAGGATCCGATCGCGATGCTGCCGCTCGCCCGAAGCTGCTGCCCGGGCTTGCGAGTCACGAACTTGATCGCTCCGCCGATCGTGTTCTTGCCATACAACGTCCCCTGCGGCCCGCGCAGCACCTCGACCCGCTCGATGTCCAGCAGGTCAAGCTGATTGCCGCGAATGCGCGACAGATAGACGTCGTCGACATAGACGCCAACCGCCGGGTCAAAGGTCTGCAGCGCGTCCGGCTGGCCGATGCCGCGGATGAAGATATTGGTCGCGTTCGACGAGCCTCGGCCCTGGACGACGTTGAGGTTCGGCACCGCGCCCTGAAGGCCGGTCGTGTCGGTCGCCTGAATTCGGTCGAGCGTACGTTCGGAGAAGGCCGAAATTGCCGCCGGGACGCGCTGTACATTCTCTTCCGTGCGCCGCGCGGTGACGACGATCTCTCCGGTTTCATCCGCCGCCGGCGCGTCGGCTGGCGCCGCAGCAGCTTCTGGCTCCGCAGTCGCGTCTTGCGCAAGCGCGGCGGTCGGCCAGGTAGCGAAGGCCGCGCCGGCGAACAGCAGCGCGCGGGCGGTCGTGGTCCGGTACGTCATCGAAAACTTCCCCTCTGATCCATATCTGGCCTTGCCGGGCGGACCCCGATCGACGGCCTTGGTTTGCTGCATAATGAAAGTTGAACCGGCTTTCAACTTATGAAATACGAACCTGCTTATGGGGGCAAAAGTGGACAAGCCCGCCCGCGTGGCGTTAGCGGATGGTTCCGTGGGGCGAACGATTTCTCCGGCCAGCAAGGGCAAGGCGCCGCGCACCGCGCGCGGCGAGAAGACGCTGCGCAAGATCCTCGACGCGGCGCTGCTCGAATTCGGCCAGCGCGGCTTTCACGACAGCTCGATCGTCGGCATCACCCGTCGGGCAAAAGTCGCGCTCGGCACCTTCTACACCTATTTCGACAGCAAGGAGGCGGTGTTCGCCGCGCTGGTCCGCGACATGTCGCGCCAGGTCCGCGACCATGTCGCGCCCGACATTGAAGGCTCGGTCGACGAGATCGACCGCGAGCGGCGCGCTCTGGCATCCTTTCTCCGGTTCGTGTTCGACCATAAGGAAGTCTATCGGATCATCGACGAGGCCGAGTTCGTCGATCCCGCCGGCTTCCGCACCCATTATGAGACTGCCGCGGCCCGCATCGCCGCCCGGCTCGAGGAAGCAATTGCGAAGGGCGAGATGCGCGACGACGGGCCGCTCGCTACCGAGGTTCGAGCTTGGGCAATCATGGGGATGAACGTGTTTTTGGGGCTCCGCTTCGGCGTATGGGGGCGGCAGGATCCCGAGCTGGTGGCGGCGCATGCCAACGACATGATCGCCCGCGGGTTGAAACCCTAGGCCAACTCTTTCGCCAGGGCGGCGAAGCGCTCGACGTCCTCCTCGTCATGATAAAGGCCGAAGCCGATCCGCAACACGTCGCCCCGCACGTCGGTGACGCATTGCTTCGCCGCCAGCGCTGCGCACCACCGCTGGGCGCGGGGATCGCGGAAGGCCAGGAAGCGAGCGTGGGGCGTTCCGTCCAACGGGTTGAGCAGTTCGGCTTCGCCAAGCACCGTGTCGGCAATGGAATCGAGCAGCTGTTGCTGCAATTGGGCGACGCGCGCCGCGACGCGGGCTGTGGTAATTCCATTCTCCCGAAGCATCGCCTGGATGGCGTTGAACCGGTACAGCGCGGAAGGGTCGAAGGTCGCGCCCATGAAGCGCATCGCATCGCTGGTGTAGCCGACCTCGCTTCCGGGCGGTGCGGTCAGGTCGCCGAACTCGGCAAACCAGCCGGTGATCGGCGGGCGCTCGCCATAGCCGGGTGGGCAATGCATGAAGCCCATGCCTTCCCCCGCCATGGCATATTTATAGCCGCCTCCCAGGTAGAAAGCGGAGGCCGCGATGGCCGGGTCGATCGGCGAATCGATCGCCATGAACGCATGGTAGCCATCGATGACCACCCACGGCCCTTCGGGCCGGGCGATCGCGGCAAGCTTGGCGATCGCATTGAAGGTCCGGCCGCTGTTGAACAGCACCTGGCTGACCAGGACCAGGTCGTAATCGCCCGCCCGCGCCAGCTCGTGGAAGCGCTGCGAGAAATCCTCGAAGGGTTCGGCCGCCACCCTGGTCAGGACGATGTCGCCGGACTCGTTCCAGCGGGACATCTGCCGCCGCGCCGAGTGGAACTCGCCGTCGCTCATCAGCACCCGCAGCACCCCTCCCCCCCGCCGCGGGCAGGCAGCGATGAGGCGGATCAGAAAATCATGGGTGTTCGATGCGAACACGACCGCTTCGGGCATGCCGCTGCCAAGCTCTGCCGCGACATTGGCCTGGGCCTCGGGCCAGACCTCGTCCATCACCTTGTCCCATTTGTTGTCGGCGAAGCGAGCGGCATCTTCCCAGCAGCTGACCTGACCTTCAAACGAAGCGTCGGGCCACAAATGATGGCTGTGTGCGGCGAAATGCAGCCGTTGCGGCGCAGCCCCCAGGCTTTTGGCGAACAGTGGCTTGAAGCTCAAAGTTCCGTCCTCAAGGACCAGAGCTCGGGAAACACGCGCTTCTCCAGCGTTCTGCGCAAATAGGGCGCGCCGGCCGATCCGCCGGTGCCCGGCTTGTTGCCGATGATCCGCTCGACGGTCAGCACATGCTTATGACGCCACGCCGCCAGCGCATCGTCGATGTCGACCAGCTTCTCCGCCAGCTCGTAGAGATCGAACCAGCGGTCGGCGTCGCGATAGACTTCCAGCCAGGCGGCTGCCACCGCGGCATCCGACCGGTCCTTAAGATCGAAGCCTGCCCGCTCCAGCGCCCCTTGTGCCGCCTCGCGCAGGCTCGGCTCAGCGAGCGCCCGCTCGAGCCTGGTCCGGTCATCGCTGCCTTCGGCATGCTGATTGAGGAAGTTCGGCTCCTTGAGGCCGAGGCGAAACTCGATCTCGCGGAACTGTGCCGACTGAAAGCCGGACGAGGTGCCGAGCACGTTACGAAACTTGAGATAGTCGACCGGGGTCAAAGTCGACAGCACGTCCCACGACAGGGTCATCACCGACTGGATCCGGCTGATCCGCGCCATCGCCTTATAGGCTTCGGCGAAACGGTCTTCGCCAAGTAGCGAAATTGCCAGCTGCAACTCGTGCAGCATTTGCTTCATCCACAGTTCCTTGGTCTGGTGGATGATGACGAACAGCAATTCGTCGTGGAGGTCGGACAGGGGCTGCTGCGCGGACAGCAAAGTGTCGAGCTTCAGATAATCGGCATAGGTCATGCCGGCGGGGGTCGCGGTCATGTGCTTGCGATTAGGCTGGCAGGCTTGCCGCTACAAGCGCCACGCGCCGCCTAGCGCGATCCGGGAAGCCCCGGCTGGGAAATCGTCCCGATATTGCCGAACAGCTCTTCGAAGAAGCTGCGCTGGCGGCCCAGGGTCGGGGTCTTGTCGCCCGACGGATCGACCCGCGCGATCAGCTCCTTGCCGGTCTTCTGCACCGAGGTGACGTTGCCGGCCTGGTCGAACTGCACCCGCAGCACGGTCTGCTCGGTCACCTTCGGGTCG
>DASWTR010000167.1:0-5219 GCA_036402035.1 Sphingomicrobium sp. | reverse complement strand
GCCACGATAGGTCCCGCACACCGGCGGCCGCTCCTTGGCGTCGTAGCTGGCAATATCGCCAGTGGTCATCGGCGCCGGGTTGCGCGAAGCGCCGCTGACGGTGGCAGCGAGCGATTGTGCGTTCGGGCCGACATAGAAGCTATCCGCGCCGTTTGCCGCCAACTGCTCGAGGAAGTCTGCGAGCTTAGGATTGACGATGCGGCTCCCCGCCGGCTTGGCCGTGCCGTCCGCCTGGTAATAGATCGCGCGCCCCTCCGCCGTCAGCCCGGCGATGTCGGGATTTCGCGCAAGCATCCGCGCGCCGCGCGGCGACAGGATGAAGCCCTCCCGGGCCAGTTTGATCGCGGGTGCGAACAAGGCTTTCCAGGGCAGCTTGCCATGCTCCGCATGCGCCAGCGCCATCATCCGGACGTTGCCGGGGACGCCGACGCTTCGACCGCCGGGAATTGCTTCGTCAATCGGCAGCGGCTTGCCGTCGACGTAGAACCAGGTCGGGGTCGCAGCCGATGGCGCTTCCTCGCGGCCGTCGAACGTGTCGACCTCCCCCTTGGGATCGCTGTGCACCAGGAAGCCGCCGCCTCCGATGCCGCTCGACTGCGGTTCGACCACGGTCAGCGCGAGTAGGGTGGCCAGCGCCGCATCGGTCGCGCTGCCTCCCTGCCGAAGGATCTGCGCTCCCGCCTCGGCAGCACGCGGATCGGCGGCGCTGACCATTCCTGTCCCGAGCGCCGCCGCAGGCGGCGTCGAAGGGCCTGGCGCGGCGAGGACGGGTTGAACCGGTTGGGGGGTGACGCAGGCCGCCAGGGCCAGTGCAGCGAATAATGTCGAAAAGCGGCCGAGCATCGCGCCGGGCTAGCGGCTTCCAATCGCCTCGGCAATGTTCGACATGCCTTCACGCTTGAGGCGTGCAGCCAGGCCGCCGGCGATACGGCGGGCAACGCCGGGGCCTTCATACACCATGGCCGAATAGAGTTGGACCAAGCTGGCGCCGGCGCGGAAGCGCTCCCAGGCATCGTCGGCATTTTCGACACCACCGGCTGCGATGAGCGACAACTTGCCCCCTGAAGCCGAGCGGAATTTCCTGAGTTGCTCCAGTGCCAACTGCTTCAATGGGCGCCCAGAAAGCCCGCCTGTTTCGCCAGCCTCCGGCGACCGCAATGGGGGACGCGAAATAGTGGTGTTCGAGACGATCAGCGCATCAATGCCTTGGTCTACCGCCGCGCGGACGATGCGGTCATGGTCCCCGCTCTCCAAGTCCGGCGCGACCTTGAGGAACACCGGAGTACCCGGCTTCCGCGCCTCGCGAACCGCTGCAAGCAGCTCAACCAGTTCGCCGCCGGCCTGCAGGTTGCGAAGGCCAGGCGTGTTGGGCGAGCTGATGTTGACCGTGAGGTAGTCGGCCACCGGGCTCATCGAGCGCACACCCGCGACATAGTCGGCAATGCGATCCGCGCTGTCCTTATTCGCGCCGATATTGACCCCGACAATTCCCTGCTGCTTGCGCTGCTGTAGCCGATCCAGCGCCGCCACTTGTCCGGCGTTGTTGAACCCCATGCGGTTGATCACCGCATTGTCTTCTGCGAGCCGGAACAGCCGGGGTTTCGGATTTCCGTCCTGCGGCCTTGGAGTCACCGTCCCGATTTCAACGAAGCCGAAGCCGAGCCTGAGCATCGCGTGGGGAACCTCGGCATCCTTGTCGAACCCAGCGGCCAGACCGACCGGCGAAGGGAAGGCCAGTCCGGCCACCTGCTGCTCTAGTTCCGGCGGGAATTGGGGCAGCGGCAGCGTTGGCATGATCGACAACGCCCTGATCGTCGCTCGATGCGCCGTCTCGGCATCGAGCGCGAAGGCGATAGGTCGGAGGAGTTTGTAGATCAGAGTGGCCAGCCGTTCGTCGAATAATCGTCATGCCGGACTTGATCCGGCACTCACCTTCTCCTTGAACAACGGTGACGATTTTTGAAAGAGGATGTCGCCCTTGATCCGCTTTACCCTGCTTGCCTCGACGGCGCTGCTCGCCGCCTGCACTACTGCTACGCCCGATCCGATGCTGGTTCCGCCACCGGAAAGTGCGCCCGAGCCGGCGATGGTTTCTGCGCCTCCCGTCGATCAGGCAGCCGCGCTCAAGCAATTCTTCGAGGAATATGACCAGGCCGAGCTGGCCCTGTCGCCGATCAGCAAATCCTATCGCGCGATCAAGGATCAGGATTATGGCAAGCTCGACGAGTTCACCGACGCCGCTGCGATCCGGGGCCGCGAACTCGACCAGCGCACCGCCGACGAGCTTGCCCGCCGCTTCGATCGCGCCGGCCTGAATCTCGAAGACCAGACCAGCTACGACCTGCTGCTCTACCGCAACCAGCGCTCGGCCAGCATCTTCCCGTTCCGTCGCTACGGCTATGTGTTCGACCAGATGAACGGTGCTCAGGCCGACATCCCCGCCTTCCTGATCAACATCCACCAGTTGGCGAACGAGCAGGATGCGCGTGACTACATCAGCCGCATCCGCGCCACCGAGACTTATATCGACCAGGCGATCGCCGAAAGCCAGGAGCGCGAGAAGCTGGGCGCGCTGCCACCCAAATGGGTCTTCCCGCAAGTCATCGAGCAGTCGAAGAACCTGATCAGCGGCGCGCCGTTCACCACCGGGGCGGACAACGACCTGTTCGCTGATTTCAAGACGAAAGTCGGCAAGCTCAGCATTCCCGAGGAGCGTAAAACGGCGCTGATCGCTGAGGCGCATGACGCGCTGATCGCGAACATGGGGCCGGCCTACAAGCGGCTGATCGCGGTGCTGCAGGATCAGCATAAGCGCGCCGGCACCCACGACGGGATCTGGCGCTTCAGCCAAGGCGCGGCGCAATATCAGGCGCTGCTGAAGTACTACACGACCACCGACCTGACGCCTGACCAGGTTCACGAGCTGGGCCTGGCGCAAGTCGCGCGTATCCACGGCGAGATGGAGGCGATCAGGCAGCAGGTCGGCTTCAAGGGGACGCTGCAGCAGTTCTTCGCGCACATCCGCGACGGCAAGCAATTCTATTACCCCAACACGGCGGCGGGTAAGCAGAAGTATATCGACGAATCCCTGAAGGCGCAGGCGCAGGTCGCGGCTCATCTACCGCGCTACTTTGGCCGACTGCCCAAGACGGAACTGCTGATCAAGGCGGTCGAGCCGTTCCGCGAGAAGAGCGCCGGCAAGGCCTTCTACAACGACCCGCCGCCCGACGGTTCGCGGCCCGGCATCTATTACGTCAACCTCTACGACATGAAGAACATGCCCTCGGTCGAGGTCGAGGCATTGTTCTGCCACGAGGGCATTCCCGGACACCATCTGCAGGGCGCGGTGACCGCCGAGCTTCCCAAGGGCTCGGTGCCGCCGTTCCGCCAGTTCAGCGGTTACACCGCGACCGACGAGGGCTGGGGCCTTTACGCCGAGAAGCTCTGCAAGGAGATGGGCCTCTACCAAGACCCCTATCGCGATTTCGGCCGGCTGCAGCTGGAGCTTCACCGCGCGATCCGTCTCGTCGTGGACAGCGGCATCCATCACAAGCGCTGGAGCCGCGAGCAGGCGATCAAATATGTTGAGGACAACTCGGCCGACGCCAAAGGCGGCATCGTCAAGGCAATCGAGCGCTACATCGTCTATCCAGGCCAGGCGACCGCCTACATGGTCGGCAAGCTCAAGATCGAGGAGCTGCGGGCGAAGGCCAAGGCGGAACTCGGCGCCAAATATGACGACCGCGGCTTCCACGACACCATCCTGCTCGCCGGTTCGATGCCGCTCGGCATGCTCGAAAAGCGGATCGACGAGTGGGTGGCGCGGGTGAAGGGCTCGTAACTATCCGTCATGCCAGCGAAAGCTGGCATCTCATTTTCGTGTTGAGACCCCAGCTTTCGCTGCGGCGACGGGTTGCGAAAATGGACGCAACGCACTAAATCGGACTGGAAAGCTCCGATTAGGATATGCGACTCACCCATCTTGCCGACTATGCGGTCGTGATGATGACCGCGGCCGCTCGCCGCGAGCCCTCGGCGCGTCTGAGCGCGACCGAGCTCAGCGAGGAGACCGGCGTGCCGCTGCCGACCGCTCAGAAGCTGATGCAGAAGCTCGCGGCCCATGGGCTGCTGGTCGGCCAGCGCGGGGCCGGCGGTGGCTATGCGCTGGCGCGGCCGGTCGGCGAGATCAGCCTGGTCGACGTGATCGAGGCGGTCGAAGGCCCGATCTCGCTGACGATGTGTTCCGACGGCACCAACCATGACTGCCTGCTGGACGCCCATTGCAAGGTGAAGCCGCACATGGGGATTGTCGGCACAAAGGTGCGCGATGCGCTTGGCGCGGTTAGCCTTCAGGAACTCGCGTCATGAACGAAGAAGTCATCACCAACCGAGAAGCGCGCGAGGCGCTGGCCAAGGATTATGAATGGGGCTTCGTTTCCGACGTCGAGCAGGAGTTCGCGCCGAAGGGGCTGAACGAAGATACGGTCCGCTTCATCTCCGCCAAGAAGGGCGAGCCCGAGTGGATGCTCGACTGGCGCCTCAAGGCCTATCGCGCCTGGCTGCAGATGGAGGAAGTCGACTGGGCCAAGCTCGACATTCCCGAGATCGATTACCAGGACGCCTATTATTATGCAGCGCCCAAGGCCAAGCCGAAGCTGGCATCACTCGACGAGCTCGATCCGGAAATCCGCCGCACCTATGAAAAGCTCGGCATCCCGATCGAGGAGCAGAAGGTACTCGCCGGGGTCGAGGGCGCGCGGAAAGTGGCGGTCGACGCGGTGTTCGACAGCGTCTCGGTCGCCACGACCTTCCGCGAGGAGCTGAAGGCCGCTGGCGTCATCTTCCTGTCGATCAGCGAGGCGATCCGCGAATATCCGGAGCTCGTAAAAAAATATCTCGGCAGCGTCGTGCCGCAGCGCGACAATTATTTCGCCTGTTTGAACAGCGCGGTCTTTTCCGACGGCACCTTTGTCTATGTGCCGGAGGGCGTGCGCTGCCCGATGGAGCTTTCCACCTATTTCCGAATCAATGCCGAGAATACGGGGCAGTTCGAACGGACGCTGATCGTCGCCGACAAGGGCAGTTACGTCAGTTACCTCGAAGGCTGCACCGCGCCGATGCGCGACGAGAACCAACTCCACGCCGCGGTGGTCGAGATCTTCGCGCATGAGGACGCGGAAGTGAAATATTCCACGGTCCAGAACTGGTATCCGGGCGAC
>DASWTR010000166.1:0-1822 GCA_036402035.1 Sphingomicrobium sp. | reverse complement strand
GCTGGGATCGAGGACCGCGACATCCAGACGTCGAGCATCAACCTCAACCCCGAATATCATTATGACCAGAACCGGCCGCCGCGGTTGACCGGTTACCGCGCGACCAACACGGTCAACGTCAAGTTCCGCGACCTGAAGCGGACCGGTGCGATCCTCGATGCGCTGGTGGCGGAGGGCGCCAACCAGATCAGCGGGCCGAACCTCACCATCGACAAGCCCGAATCGGCGCTCGACGAGGCCCGGACCAAGGCGATCGCCAACGGCCGGGCCCGTGCTGACCTCTATGCCCGCGCGCTTGGCATGCGGGTGGTCCGGCTGATCTCGGTCAGCGAAGGCGGTGGTTACAATGTCCCGCCGCCGATGCCGATGGTGGCGATGATGGCCGAACGCGGCGCGGCGGCCGACACCAAGATCGACCCCGGCACGCAGCAGCTGCAGGTCAGCGTGTCGATGAGTTTTGAGTTGCAGTAAGCAAAAGAAGAGGCCGCCGGATCGCTCCGGCGGCCTTCCCTTTTTCTAAGCTTGCCGAATTTACCGCACGCTTCCGCGGCGAACCAGGTTGACGATCGCCAGCAGGATGACCGCACCCAGCAGCGACCAAAGGAAGGTCTCCAGCGTCAGGCCCTGATTGATGTTGCCTTGACCGAGCACCAGGCCGGCGATCACCGCGCCGATGATGCCGACCACGATATTGAGCAGAATGCCTTGTTGCGCATCGGTGCGCATGATGAGGCTGGCGAGCCAACCGACAACACCACCGACGATGAGCCAAATGATAATACCCATGTCCGTTCCCTCCTGTTGGGCGCTCCCTTCATGCGGGACGCCTCACGGCATCAGAGACGCACGATGCGCGGATGTGTTCCGGCATTGGAACGTTATTGTCTAGTGTCGGTGGCGAAACGAGTGGCTCAGACCTTAAGAAAAAGGGCTCCGCGGTGGTCCGCGGAGCCCTGTAGTCTTTCGCCGCTGGGGACGGACGAAGAATCTGGTCAATAGCGCTGCTGGCGCTCGTACTGGTCGCGGTAGTGCTTGATGCGGGTGACCCGCAGGCCCGGCATGCCGCTGCGGTCGACAGCGCGCTGCCAGCCGGTGAATTCCTCGAGGCTGAGCGAATAACGCTGGCAGGCCTCGTCGACGGTCAGCAGGCCGCCCGCGACCGCGGCGACCACTTCGGCCTTGCGGCGAACGACCCAGCGGGTCGTTTGGGGCGGCGGCAGCGACTCGAGCGTCAGGGGTTCGCCGAGCGGCCCAATGACCTGTGCGGGACGAATTTTCTGATTCTCGAGCATTACAAAACCTCAACCACGTTAAACTTCTGTCGATGGGCTATTTTTAACCGAAGGCCGTTGAGAAGGTCTGAAACACAACGGTAACCTTCCCCTTCATCATTCCTTACCGTCCCTTAACCATGACGCCCGCGAAGCCGCTGCGAAGGAGCCTCTCAGCCTCTCTCTGGCGTCCTCCCAGCCCTCAGCCGCAGAGAGGAAACAGGCGATTGCGTCCTGCCTTCCCCGGGCGACCGCTTCGCCGGCTCCGGGCAGGGCGGCGAACAGCTCGTCGATATCGAGCTTCGCTTCCGCCGCGGCCTCGAACTTGCCGTCGATTCGCGCCAATTAACGTCCCCCTCACCCGTGACTTGGAACCAGGCTCTAGCCGGACAGGGTGAATTTCGAGTAAAGACGCGCGCTTCAATGCAGATCGACTTCGCCTTGAACCGCCCCACCAGGGACGCCCGTATTGTCGTCGCCATGTCCGGCGGCGTCGACAGCAGCGTCGTGGCCGCGCTCGCCGCCAAGACCGGCGCCGAGGTGATCGGCGT
>DASWTR010000165.1:0-1983 GCA_036402035.1 Sphingomicrobium sp. | reverse complement strand
TCAGCTGCTGCTGGGCCATCGCCAGATAGGCGGCCGCCTGCGGATCGCTGCCGTGCGCGTCGAGGAGGTCCATGGCTTCGGTCACGAGCTGCAGCGCCCGCTCGAGCGACTGCTCCCGCCGACCATGGCCACGCGCACCGGCCAATCCGAGCCTCCGGCTTACAATGGTGCGAGCCTTGCGCGTTCCGCCCGGCATTGCAACGGCGGTTGCGCCGAACGTCAGTCCGTGTCGGGCAGGCCGCCCTGGCAGAAGAACAGCCTGGTCAGATATTCCTCCATCAGCATGCGTCCCTGCTGCGTCAGCCCGACCAGCTGCTGCCGGCCGTCAACCAGATGGGGCCAGCGGTGGAGCAGCCCCTCCTCCAGCAGCGTCTTCTGCCAGCGAAGGCCGGTCGTGGCGGGGACGTCGGCGGCGATGCTGAGCGCACTGACGGTCAGCACCTCGCCGCGGTGGGGCATATGATAGAGAGCTAGCAGCATGTCCCAGGCCGGCTCGCCGAACAGCTCGCCATCGAACAGCTTCTAGCGATCGAGCCTGGCCTGGTAGAGATGGCGGGCGAGGCTGACCAGCTGTGCCCGTGTCGGGCGCCTGGGGGGCCGGAGACGCAGTTTCTCCACTTCCACTGCAGCGACCTTCTCCAGGCCGAGCCTGAGGCCAATCTGCAGCCGATCGTCGTCAGCCAGACTGTCTGGATGTACGCCCTCGACCTCCGGAAGCTGGAGCTTGTCTTGGCGGGACATGGTCACGTCGTCTCCCCGGCCCCCGCAGGCGCCCCTGTGTGAACCGAGCGCATATTAATTATTCGCAAGTCGCCGGGAGCACAAGCAACCAAGGCAAACGAAAATTCATCCATAATGGACGGGTGGCTGGCGGCGGGGCGCGGATGGCGGCGCTAGCGGGCCGCCTGAGCCTTCACATCGGCATCGCCCATCACCGGCGGCGCGCCCTCCTGTTCGGTGAGGAAGGCGTAAATCTCCCGAACCACCCGGCTGAGCGCCGGGCGATATACGGCGAAACCCATATGGTGGGTGTCGATCTCGACCGCCTTGTCGACCTCATGCGCCAGGCCGCGGGCGGCGGCTGGCGCGACGATGCCGTCCTTGCGCGACCACAGGGCGAGGGTCGGGACGGGCGGCTTGCCGCCGATCCGCTCGAAGGGGGGGACATTAACGTCGTGGCCGGCGACCCATTCGTAGAAGGGGCTGACATTATTGTTGGTCTTGAGGTTGCCGCTGAACGGACTGCCCAGGGTGACGACGGCGCGGATCTGCTCCGGGCAGCGGCAGGCCAGCTCCCGGGCGAACATGCCGCCCAGGCTCCAGCCGACCAGCAGCACCTTCTGCCCACCGCTTTCAGCGTGGATCGCCGCGACCCGCTGGCTAAGCAGGTCCATGGTATTGGCCTTGGCGCCGCCGTTCAGGCCCAGCATCCACGGGTGCGAGCGCCAGCCGGCGCGGGCCAAGGCTCGGCGCAGCTCCATCGTCGTTCGGTCGGTGGCGAGGAAGCCGGGGATGACCAGCACCGGCGGGCCATCCTCCGGGCCGCGCGGCCCAAGCGGTCCGAGCCCGCTCAGCATGCGCGGCAGGTGCCAGGCGACCTCGCTCAGGCGGCGCCAGGCCGACGGCGGCATGTCGTCGGGCGAATGGCGGCCGGCAATCGGCGTCAGCGGGGCACGGTCCCACTTGTTCATGGGTTGAAGATGGTGTGTTTTCGCGGGTGGAACAAGAATGATTTGTTCACGCGGGCGGCAGCTCGGCGAGGAACGCCTTGATCTCCCGCACCGCTTTGCGCGCGGCCTTCAGCGAAACACCGAACGCCATGTGATGACAGTCGAGCTCCGCCTCCTTGTCGCGCTCGTGGGGCAAGCCGCGGGCGGCGCGCGGGGCAATCAGGCCGTCGCGGCGGGACCAGATGGCGAGGTGGGGAACCGGCGGCTTGTCGGTGACGCGCGGGATCGGCGGGTCGGTCACCGGGTGGCGGGC
>DASWTR010000164.1:0-6321 GCA_036402035.1 Sphingomicrobium sp. | reverse complement strand
GCGCTCGCAGGGCGTCAGCGTGCGCCTCGGCAAGCTGGAGGACGTCCATCGCAGCGAGGGCGAGGAAATCGGTCTCCGCGTCTTCATCGGCAAGCGCAACGCCACCGTCGCCTCGTCCGACATGTCGAACGACGCGCTGGAGACGCTGGTCGACCGCGCGCTGGCGATGGCCGCCGAGGCGCCGGAGGATCAATTTGCCGGCCTCGCGCCCGAAGAGCTGCTCTTCCCGGGCGAGCCGGCCAATCTCGATCTCGACGACGGCGGCGATCCGGATCCGTCGGCGCTAAAGGTCCGCGCCCTGGCGGCCGAGGATAGCGCCCGCGCGGTCGATGGCATCACCAACTCGGGCGGTGGAAGCGCCTCTGCCTCGGCCAATATTTTCGCCATGGCCACCAGCCACGGTTTCTCTGGCGTCACGCGTGCGACGGGCTACAGCAACTCCGTCAGCGTGGTCGCGGGCGAGGGCTCGACCATGCAGCGCGACTATGCTTGGCACTCGGCCCGGCACCTTGCCGACCTCGAACCGCCGGAAGATGTCGGCGCCCGCGCGGCCGAGCGGGCCGTGGCGCGCCTCAATCCGGTCAGCATCAAACCTGGGCCGATGGCGGTGCTGTTCGATCCGCGCGTCGCGACCACTCTGCTCGGTCATTTCGTCGCGGCAATCAGCGGCTCTTCGATCGCGCGAAAAACCAGCTTCCTGCTCGACGCGCTGGACACACAGGTCTTCGCTGACGGTGTGACCATTCATGACGACCCGTTTCGCAAACGAGGACTGCGCAGCCGCGCCTTCGACGGCGAAGGCTTGCCGGTAAGACCGCTCGACCTGGTCAAGGACGGCGTGCTGACCACCTGGCTGGCCGACAGCGCTGCCGCCCGCCAGCTCGGCATCCAGCCCACTGGCCACGCCGTTCGCGGAGTCTCCGGCTCGCCGGGCGCTGGCCCGGCCAACCTGCACATCGCCGCCGGACCTCGCTCCCGCGAAGATATGATCGCTGAGATCAAGCAGGGCATCCTGGTCACGGAGCTGATCGGGCAGGGCGTCAATGGGGTGACCGGCGACTACTCGCGCGGCGCCGCCGGTTTCCTCATCACCGACGGTGAGATCGGCCCGGCGGTGGCCGAGATCACCATCGCCTCGAACCTCAAGCAAATGTTCGCCACCCTGGAACCCGCCAGCGACCTTCGCTTCCGCCGCGGGATCGACAGCCCGACATTGCTGATCCCGGAAATGACGGTGGCGAGCGCTTAACCCTCTCCCGTCGGGAGAGGGCGACTCAGCCGAGCTGAGCGGGGTGAGGGCGATCGATCACCCTCACCCTCCCGCGACTTCATCGCTCCCTCCCTCTCCCGGCGGGAGAGGAACTTGTGCGACCGGCCCCAGTCCCAGTCGCGGGATTTCGATCGCCGGGCAACGGTCCATGACCACCTTGAGACCAGCCGCCTCCGCCCGCTCGGCCGCTTCCACGTTGATCACGCCGAGCTGCAGCCAGACCGCCTTGGCACCGACCGCGATGGCCTCGTCGACCGCCTCGCCCGCGGCGATCGGCCGGCGGAAGATGTCGACGATGTCGATCGGCTCGCCGATCTGCGCCAGCTCGCGCCAGACATATTCGCCGTGGACATGCTCGCCGGTGATCTGCGGGTTGACCGGGATCACCCGATAGCCCTGGTCCTGGAGGAACTTCATCACCCGGTTCGACGGCCGGTCAGGCCGGTCGGACGCCCCGACCATGGCGATGGTGCGGGCGCTGCGCAGCAGTTCGGCAATCTCCTCATCGGCTTCAAGCGGCATGGCGATCCTCCAGTGACGGCATCAATGCGTCAGGTGGGAAGTTTCTCCAGCTCCGCAAGCAGCCGCTCGGCAATCGTGCGGAAGGCGTCCGCCGCCAGGCCATCGCCGGCCGCTGGTGGCGAGCCTTGATCGGATGCCTCGCGCAGGCTGAGCGACAGCGGCAAGCGCCCGAGGAACGGCACGCCGAGCCGCGTTGCCGATGCCTCGGCCCCGCCCTGTCCGAAAGGGTCGCTGCTCACGCCGCAATGGGGGCAGATGTAGCCCGCCATATTCTCGACGATGCCCAGCACCGGCACGCTGGTCTTGCCGAACAGGTCGATCGCGCGCGTCGCGTCGATCAGAGACAAGTCCTGTGGGGTCGAAACGATCACCGCCCCCGCGGGCCGCGATTTCTGGATCAGCGACAGCTGGACGTCGCCGGTACCTGGCGGAAGGTCGACCAGGATGATCTCGGCATCGCCCCACGCGCCCTCGACCAGCTGGTTGAGCGCGCTGGTCGCCATCGGTCCGCGCCAGGCCAACGCCGTCTCGGCAGAGACTAGCTGCCCGACCGACAGCAGCTTGACCCCATGCCCGACATCGACCGGGATCAGCTTCTCCTTTTCCGCCTGCGGTTTTTCCGAAGTCCCGAACAAGGTGGGCTGCGACGGGCCGTAAATATCGGCATCGATCAGCCCGACACGCTTTCCCATCCGCGCCAGTGCCACCGCCAAATTGGCCGTCAGGGTCGATTTCCCAACGCCACCCTTGCCCGATCCGATCGCGATCAGCGTCCGGTTAGGCTTGGCTGCGGTAAGCGCAATTCTGGCATCGGTAACGCCCGGCACCGTCAACGCCGCGCCCTTCAAACTCGTCTCGAGCGCTTCCCGTTGCCGAGGGGTAAGACCGCTGGCGTCGGCGACGATCGTCGCTACCCCGTCGGCCAGCCGGCGCGAGCGAATGCGGCTTGCCTCGGGAAGCCGGTCGAGGGCGGTCAGGGCGTCGTCGCTGCTCATGTGCGGCGCCCTTAGTCGCCTTTTCGACCGGCGGCACTGTTTTTTGGCCAAACCGCTCCTATTATGGAGGCATGACGATTTTCTCCGGGTGGGCAGCGCGGGGGCGCGCCCTCTTCAATGACAACAAGGGCCCTTGGGGCTCGCGTCCGGGCTCGGGCGGTGGCGACGAGCCGCCGTCGGGCAACGATCCTTCCCCCGGCCCGTGGGGCGAACCGCCCAAACCGGGTCGCGGCAAGGGCGCGCCGGTCACCTCGCTCGACGAATTTCTGCAGCGCAGCAAAAGCCGGCTGGGCGGCAGCGGGCCCGGCGGCGGCTTCAGCTTCAGCGGCCGGCCCAACGGGTCGCTCCTGCTGTGGGGGGCGATTGGTCTGGCCGCGCTGTGGCTGGTCTTCACCTCGATGCACCTGGTTGCTCCCGGAGAGCGTGGCGTGGTCACTCGTTTCGGCCGCTACAGCTCCACCCTGTCACCGGGCATCAGCCTGACATTGCCGTCGCCGATCGACCGGGTGCAGAAGGTCAATGTCGAGGAAATCCGCAACGAGGATATCGGATCGGCGACGGAAGAGACGCTGATGCTGACCAGCGATCAGAATTTGATCGACATCGCCTATCAGGTGCGTTGGAACATCCGCGATCCCGAGCAATATTTGTTCGAGTTGGCCGCGCCCGAAGAGACCATCCGCCAAGTCGCGGAGAGTGCCATGCGGCAAATCGTTTCGCAGTTCAGTCTGCAGGATGCAATTGGCGTTGGCCGCGGCGATATCGAGGGACGCGTCCGGGACGAAATTCAGCAGACGCTGAACGCCTATCGTTCGGGAGTGGTGATCCAGGGCGTGGCCATCAAGCAGGCGGATCCGCCTGCCGCGGTCAACGAAGCGTTCAAGGAAGTCACCTCGGCCCAGCAGCAGGCCAAGACCGACGTCAACCGCGCCAATGCTTATGCGCTGCAGCTCCGCCAGGTTGCGCAGGGCGAGGCGACCGCCTTCGACAAAGTCTATGAACAATACCGTCTTGCGCCGGAGGTCACCCGCCGTCGCATGTATTATGAAACGATGGAGCGAGTGCTGCGTGGTGTCGACAAAACGATCGTCGAAACCCCGGGCGTAACGCCCTATCTGCCGCTTAATGAAATCCGGCGCAGTCCGGCCCAGGGAGCCGCGCGATGATCGAAACAATCCGCCGCCATCCCGTTGTCGTCGCAGTCGTCGGGTTTTTCCTCCTGGTCACGCTCTATTCCAGCGTGATCGTGGTCAACGAGACCAACCAGGCGGTGATCGCCAGGTTCGGTGAGGCCAACCGGATACTTGGCGGCAAGCAGGCGGGCATCAACTGGCGGCTGCCGTTTGCCGAAACCACCGTCTGGGTCGACAAGCGGGTGCGCGATCTCGACATGGACAAGCAGCAGGTGCTGTCGACCGACCAACGCCGCCTCGAGGTCGATGCCTTTGCCCGCTATCGGGTGATCGACCCGCTGCAACTGTACCTCGCCGCCCGGTCGGTGGAGCGTGCCGAAGAGGCGCTGAAGCCGATCCTGGGCTCGCAGCTTCGCAATGAGCTGGGCAAGCGGCCGTTCGCTTCGCTCCTCTCGCCGGAGCGCGAAGGGGCGATGGAGAATATCCGCGTCGGCCTCAACCGCATCTCGCGTCAATATGGCGTCGAGATCGTCGATGTGCGCATCAAGAAGGCCGACCTACCCAGCGGCACGCCGCTGGAAACGGCCTACGAAAGCATGCGCACCGCCCGGCAGCAGGAAGCACGGTCAATCATCGCCGAGGGGCAGAAGAACGCTCAGATCATCCGCGCTGAGGCAGACGCGCAGGCCGCGCAAATCTATGCCGCCGCTTTCGGCAAGGACCCGCAATTCTACGATTTCTACCGGGCGATGCAGTCGTACCAGGCGACGTTCCTGCCCGACGGGCAGGGCAAGGCGGGGCAGACCAACATCATCCTGTCGCCGAACAACGAGTATCTGAAGGAATTTACTGGACGATAGGAGCCAGCACTGTTCAATTCGCGTTCATGCGCTTGACCTAGCGTCGCCGCGTGCAATCGCGAAGCCAAGCGAGGATTTGGAATGAGTTCGACGAAGGAGTTTCGACCCGTGCGCTACGCCTATGGGGCCGCGATGGCCCTGCTTTTGGGGGGTACCGCTTTCTCACTGGCAACCGGCCAGGCCGGGGCGCAGGTGGCGCAGAACGCGCCGTCCGCGATCGTGCCCAGGGCCGGCGCGCCAACCTCATTTGCCGACCTTGCCGCCCGGCTGGCTCCGGCGGTGGTCAATATCTCGACCAAGCAGCGCGTGCCGGTGCGGCGTCAGGTCGACCCGTTCGAGGAATTCTTCCGCCGGTTCGGCGGACAGCTGCCGCAGGATCCGAACCAGCAGGGCGGCCCGCAGACTCGCGAGGCCGGCTCGCTCGGCTCCGGCTTCCTGATCTCGCCTGATGGCTACATCGTCACCAACAATCACCTGATTCAGGGCGTCAACGGCACCGGCACGGTCGATAGCGTGACCATCACCCTGTCCGACCGCCGCGAGTTTCCGGCCAGGATCATCGGCCGCGACAGCGCGTCCGATCTGGCGCTGCTGAAGATCGAGGGAAGCAACCTGCCCTTTGTGAACTGGGGCGATTCCAACCGCGCCAGGGTCGGCGACTGGGTTGTCGCGATCGGCAATCCCTATGGCCTGGGCGGCACTGTCACGGCGGGCATTATCTCGGCCCTTCATCGCGGGATCACCGGCAGCGGCGCCTACGACCGCTACATCCAGACCGACGCCAGCATCAACATGGGCAACTCCGGCGGCCCGATGTTCGACATGGCGGGCAATGTCATCGGCATCAATTCGGCGCTGATCTCGCCGACTGGCGCCAGCGTCGGCATCGGCCTCGCTATTCCCGCCGAAGCCGCGAAGCCGGTAATCGACGCGCTGCGCCGCGGCCAGCGGCCCGAGCGTGGCTATCTGGGCGTTGGCCTCCAGCCGCTCGACGAGAGCATCGCCGCAAGCCTCGGCCTGCCCAAGGACCGCGGCGAGCTGGTGCGCTCGGTCGTTCCCGGACAGGCGGCGGCTCGCGCTGGAATACAGCAGGGCGACGTGATTCTCCGCGTCGGCGGCCGCGAGGTGACGCCGGACGAAACGGTCAGCTATTTGATCGCCAACAGCTCGGTCGGCTCCCGCGTCCCGCTCGAAATCATCCGCGACGGCCGTCGTCAGACCCTGCAGGTTCAGGTCGGTCAGCGGCCAACCGAGGAGGAACTGGCGCAGCAGCAGGGGGCAGGCCAGGACCAGGATCAGGCGCTCGGCGAGGAAACGCCGGTTCAACCCGGAACCGCGCTCGGGCTCTCGATGCAGGCGCTCAACCCGCAGATCATCCGCGCGCTCAATCTGCCGGAGAATGTCCGCGGGGTCGTAATCACGTCGGTCGATCCGAACAGCGACGCCGCCGAGAAAGGCATTCGCCGCGGCGATGTCATCCTGTCGGTCAACCGGCAGGCGGTGACCGCTCCGGCTCAGGTGCTTGCGGCGGTCGATGCCGC
>DASWTR010000163.1:0-2098 GCA_036402035.1 Sphingomicrobium sp. | reverse complement strand
CCTTGGCGAACGGTCGGACAGCCATCGCCGATGCCGCACCTCCAGGTCGGGATCATTGCCGCCCAGCCCTCGCTCGGTCAGCAGGGCGGCCGCTTCCGCCGCGGCGTGCCCGAAGCCGCGCTCGCGCGCTTCGATCAGCATGTGGGCCAGCCGAGGCTCGAGCGGGATGGCGGCGATAGCGCGGCCCTGCGCGGTGATATGTCCGTCGTCATCGATCGCTCCCAGCCGCGCCAGCCCCTGCCGCGCTTCGGCCAGGGCCGGCGCTGGCGGGGGATCGAGGAAGGGGAGCCGCGCCGGTTCATTCTCGCCCCACAGCAGGCAGGTGAGCAGCAGGCTGGAAAGGTCGGCTTCGAGTATCTCTGGCGGATCATGCGCTGGCAACGACGCTGTCGCCGCTTCTTCGCATAATCGGATCGCGACACCCGGCGCCTGGCGAGCGGCGCGGCCGGCGCGCTGGGTGACGGCGGCACGGCTGGCCCGCTCGGTCACCAGCCGAGTGAGGCCGGCGCCGCGATCGTAGCGCGGGCGACGAGCGAGACCGCTGTCGACCACGATCCGCACATCGTCGAGCGTCAGGCTGGTCTCGGCGATGGCGCTGGCCAGCACCAGCTTGCGCGTGCCCGGCTTGGGTGGCGCCAGCGCGGCGCGCTGCTGTGCCGGTTCGATCGCTCCGTGCAGACGGTGCAGCACGACGTCGGCGGGCAGGTTCCCAAGCGCCTCTGCGGTCCGCTCGATCTCGGCGACGCCAGGCAGGAAGGCGAGCAGCGACCCTTCATATTCGCGCAGCGCATCGCGGATCGCCGCGGCCATTTGCGGCTCGATCCGCTGCGCCGGATCGCGACCTTCGTGGATCAGCGTCAGCGGGTGACTCTTGCCCTCGCTTTCGATCCTTGGCGGATCGCCGAGCAGCCGGGCGAAGCGCTCGCTGTCGAGCGTCGCCGACATCGGCAGGATGCGCAGGTCGGGGCGCAACGCTTCGGCTGCATCGAGGGTCAGCGCCAGCGAAAGATCGCTGTCAAGGCTGCGCTCATGCACTTCGTCGAACAGCACCGCCGCAACCCCGCCCAACTCAGGATCGGCCTGCAGCCGAGACAGGTAGACGCCATGCGTCATGGCAATGATGCGGCTCGCCTTGCCCACCTTGGCATCGAGCCGCGTCGCATAGCCGATGGTCGCACCGGCCTCCTCGCCGCGCTCGCGCGCCATAAATTCCGCCGCGCTTCGGGCGGCAAGCCGGCGCGGAACGAGCAGCAGGATCTGCCGGCCTTCAACCCATGGCTGGTCGAGCAGCGCTGGTGCCACCCGGGTCGTCTTGCCCGCGCCGGGCGGAGCGATCAGCAGCGCGCGCGGCGCCCCACGCAGCGCTTCGAGCAATTGCGGGAGGACATCGTCGATCGGAAGCGGGGCGCGGGCGGTCGGCACCCGCGCGCTATACCAACAGGATCGCCCGCATAGCTACTTCAGCGGGCGCATGTATTTCTCGACCGCCATGCGCGAAATCTTGCGGCCCATCTCCTCGGCCGCCTCGTTCGAGAAACGATAATGGACCCCGCCCAGGGTCCGCGAGAAGCTAACTTCCTCCGCCCATTTGTCCCAGTCGGGCAGGACCTGCACCGCTGCATTGGGCAGTGACCGCGAGGAAACCCGCACGCCCCAATCGGGCTTGTTGCCATATTCGAGCTTCATCAGCTCTGCGGTAGAGGCGGCCATGATGCAGTGGCCGCAGGGATATTCGGGATGGTTGGGCGTGTTGATCAGCGGCTCCCAGCCGGGCTCGGCCGCCGTCGCTGGATTGCCGTCCTTCTCGGCGTTGCGGATCGCCGTGATCGGGCGCCAATAATTATAGTGGAGCTTGGCGTCGCCCACAGCCAATAGCGCATCGTCGTTGACCATGTTGTAAAGCGCGAACAGCCGCGCATTCTCGACCGGCCGCCGCCCTTTTGCATCGGCCACCATGCGCAGTGCCGGCATCATGTCGGGTGTGATCCGGTAACGCGCCATCAAGGTCTGGTGCGGCGTGCGCGCGTCGCTTTTCTTCCCGCCGATCCGCTTCACTTCCTCCAGGTCGCGGGCATAGCGTTCGCTGGTTAGTGCCGGC
>DASWTR010000162.1:0-1610 GCA_036402035.1 Sphingomicrobium sp. | reverse complement strand
GGTTGATCGAGCGAATGGAGAAGGACGGGCTGGTCGGACAACCCGACCATGTCGGCCGTCGCGAGGTGCTGATCGACACCGATGGCCATCCGATTTGAGCCTGAACCTCAGGGAACCGGCGGGTTCAGGGCGCATTCAAACCCCAAACGCCATGTCTGGCGGCAAATTTTCGGGAGTTTTGTAATGAATTTACTCGGCAATTTCGCGCGCGCCCTGGTTCCGGTGGCGATCGTCGCGGCCGCGGCTGCGCCGGCGCCTGCCGCTACGGGCGATCTCAAGCTGGTCGAGGCGAGCCTCGCCGCCACCCAGTCGATGACCGCCAATTTCCTCCAGACCGACGGCAAGGGCCGGCAAATGGCCGGCACGCTTAGCCTCAAGCGGCCGGGCAAGATCCGCTTCGCCCATGGCGGTGGGGTCAACATGCTGCTGGTCGCCAATGGCAAGACGCTGAATTTCATCGACTATGACGTCGGCCAGAAGTCGAGCTGGCCGATCGCCAAGTCGCCGCTTGCGGTGCTGCTGTCGCCCAACCCCGACCTCGGCCGCATCGCCCGGCTGATGCCGAGCGAGCATAAGAGTGTTGTCGTCGTCCGCGCCCGCGATGCGCGCCGGCCGGAGTTCGGGACGCTCATCCTGGCGTTCGTCCGCGACGGCTCCGCGCCGGGCGGATTAAAGCTCGAAGGCTGGACCGCGATCGACGCGCAGAACAAGAAGACCACGGTCAAGCTGTCGGGCCAGCGCTACAATGTCGCGGTGCCCGACAGCGCCTTCACCTTCACCGAGCCGAAACGCAAAAAAGCGTAGCAAAGGGAAACGGTTAAGCTTGCTGACAGCTTTACCATCCTATTGAGGGTAGAGATCGCCGCAAGCCGGGGTTTCCCCCTGTTACCCGGGTCAGCAGCGATCACCTTGCGTGACAACGCTTGGTCGGCCCTTGCTCCATGCCCCCGGAGCAAGGGCCTTTTATTTGCCTGCTGGGGGCAGGCAGCTAAAAGACCCTCCTTTTCGTAACAAAGTCCGCTACCGGCTCATCCGTGACCACGCTCAAGATCGCTTCCTGGAACATCAATTCGGTGCGTGCCCGCGTGCCGATCGTCGAGCGTTTCCTCGACGAGGAGCAGCCCGACATCCTCTGCCTGCAGGAAACCAAGGCGCAGGACATCGTCTTCCCGGCCTCGCTGTTCGCCTCGCGCGGCTATGTGCATCACGAGCTCAATGGCCAGAAGATGCACCATGGGGTCGCCATCCTCAGCCGCGTGCCCTTGCACGATAGCGGCCGGCATGACTGGCAGGACAATGGCGAAGCGCGGCATGTCGGCGCCCGGCTCGACTGCGGCATCCGGCTGGAGAATGTCTATATTCCCGCCGGGGGCGACATCCCCGACCGCAACCTGAACCCGAAGTTCGGCCAGAAGCTCGATTTTATCGAGCGGATGACCCGTTGGTCGGAAAAGCTGGCTGAGCCGACCTTGATCGTCGGCGACTTCAACATCGCGCCGCTGGAATGCGACGTATGGAGCCACAAGCAGTTGCTCGACGTGGTCAGCCATACGCCGATCGAGGTCGAGACGCTCGCTCGCCTCCAGGCGGCGCATGACTGGGTCGATCTG
>DASWTR010000161.1:0-2034 GCA_036402035.1 Sphingomicrobium sp. | reverse complement strand
GAGCTCAACGGCAGTTTCGCGTTGATGGGGGAGAAGGATCCAGTGGCGCTCGCCCTCGCCCGCGTCCGCGACGCGATCGAGGCCGCTCGCTAGACCTCCGGGATCGATTCGACTTCCACCCACAGCGCACGGGCGGCGGCGACCACTTCGCCCGACGAATCGTGGATCACGGTCGCGCTATGGTGCTTGCGTCCTTCTCGGCTCAATTCCCAGGCGGTAATACTGAGCTGCTCGCCGGGCAGCACCGGCCGTTCGATCGAGGCGGACAGCCTGGCCAGCAGCGCCAGCGGCCGCGGCTCGCACAGCCCGAAATAGCTGGGGCAATCGAGCGCCGCCCAGAGGTAGCGCTCAATGACGTGGCCATGCTCGTCGGCCATTTCCTCATCGGGCGTCCATTCGGCCACCGCCACGTCCCGGTGCGGACTTTCCCCGGGGTAGATGCACAGGCCATCGCCCGGACTCCGCTCGGTCCCGCACACGAAGCAGCCCGGGATCGGGTGGCCGGACGGGCCCGGAAAGCTCATCGCCGCGGCTTCCAGCTCTTCCTCGCTCGGCGGCGCCGGCGGGTCGAAGTCGAGCGGGGCATCGAGCGGACGGGCGCGGGCATAATTTTTGCTGGCGTCGAACAGCATCACTTCCGCATCGTCGCGGCGGCGGTGAAGCGGGACTTCGAGCGGGATCGGGGCGAGCAGGTCAACCTGCGCCGGCCCGTCGACCCATTCGGCGACCAAGCCGGCGACATAGCCGCCGTTGCCCGACGTCGGCGGCCCGCGGAAGCGGCGGTGAATTTCGACCTCGTCCGACTGGGCAGTCATGGAGCAAACCTAGGCCGGCGCCTTGACGAGGGCAATCCGCTCGCGCGTCGCTCAGCCCGGCAAAGGCTCGCCCTCCGGCGCGCCGCGATCGAGCTTGTCCGGCAACGGCTCACCCTTGGGCGTGAACTCAAGGCTGACCGAGTTGATGCAATAGCGCTCGCCGGTCGGCGGCGGTCCATCGGGGAAAACGTGGCCCTGGTGCGCACCGCAGCGGGCGCAGACAATCTCGGTCCGGACCATGCCGTAGCTGGTGTCGCGGATCGTCTTGAGGTGATCCTCATCGAACGGCGTGGTGAAGCTCGGCCAGCCAGTGCCGCTTTCGAACTTGTTGCCGGCCTTGAACAGGGGAAGCCCGCACAGTCGGCAGCCATAAACCCCTTCGCGCTTCTCATCGAGGAACACGCCGCAGAAGGGCGCCTCGGTGCCATGATCGAGCAGCACGTGCCGCTCTTCGTCGTTGAGGTCGGCCGCCAGCTGCTTCAGTTGGTCGTCGCTAGGCGGGTTGAGATCGAAACGGTCGCTCATCTGCGTTCCTCCGCTGGAAGAACGAGATGTGGGCGCCGAAGCGCCACACTGCAAATGGCAATGGAAAAATGGTCGGGGAGAGAGGATTCGAACCTCCGGCCCCTGCCTCCCGAAGACAGTGCTCTACCAGGCTGAGCTACTCCCCGACCGGGCTCCCGGACCCAAAGGTCCGGTGCAGGGCGAGCGGCCTCCTAGCGGGCGGTTCCGGATTGCGCAAGCATAGCAATCAGCGGCCGAGGATTTTGAGCCAATCCTCGTGGCGGACGAATTTTTCGCGCGGTGCCCCGGGCCGGGCCGCGGCGACTTCGGCGGCCTCGATCGACCGCCAGTCGGCAAAGCTGGTGGCAGCGATTGCCCGTTCCTTGAGCAAGCTCTGCAATCCGGGGCCGCCCGCCTTGTCGCCGTCGGAACCGGGCGGCATCGCCGCCGCGACCTGCTCGGCAACTTCATAGCCGTCCGGCCGGTTGGTGCCGATCGTCCCGGTCGGCCCGCGCCGCGCCCAACCGACCGCATAGAGGCCATCGGCGATCTTGCCCTGATCGTTGGCAAACTTGCCGCCCTTTTCATCATAGGGCACGCCGTCGATCCGTGGCGTCTGATAGCCGATTGAAGTGATGATCAGGCTGGCCGGTACTTCATAAGTCTCGCCCGTACCCTTGGCCGCGCCGGCGTCATCTAGCTCGGTGCGCTCGAC
>DASWTR010000160.1:0-3330 GCA_036402035.1 Sphingomicrobium sp. | reverse complement strand
ACCGATGTCGGCGCCGGATGCCGCCGTCGTCAGCAGACCGCTGACGTCGACGCTAAGAGGCGCGGGGAACAGCGGCCCGAGAAGACCGGTGAGTGCGCTCAGCGTCGAATTTATGTTGGTTTCGATCGGACTGTAGATGCCGGTCACGACAGGATCGATGATACCAGTCACCACCGAAGGAGGAAGGCTCACTCCCGAGCAAACGCTCACGAGCGTATCGGGGGTCGGCTGCGCCAAGGCAGGCGCCGACCAGAAGGGAGTGGCCACCAAGGCGGCCGACGCAAACAAAACGCTTACAGTGCGAGTACGAAAAGTCGCCATGACTCTCTCTCCCCCTAAAAGTGGGATGTCCGAGCAAGGTTACCTTCGCACGAGCGTCTTAATTTTTTGACAATTCGCCGAAATTTATCAGCTACCCCGGCTAGTTAGCGCCGATCGCCGAAAAATTGGCGCAGTTGGGCGGCCGCCTCCAGCTCGCCGATCCCACCCATAACATCCGGGCGATGATGGCAGGTCGGCTGGGAGAAGAAGCGTGGCCCGTTGACCACTCCTCCTCCTTTGGGATCTTCCGCACCAAACCGGAGCGCTTCGATGCGCGAGAGGGCGATCGCCGCAGCGCACATGGCGCATGGCTCCAGCGTAACCCACAAGGTGCAGCCGTCGAGCCGCGGTTGCCCCAGCCGTGTCGCGGCGTTGCGAATCGCGACCATTTCGGCGTGAGCGGTCGGATCGAGGCTGCCGCGCATCGCGTTGCGCGCCTCGGCGATGATCTCCTCGCCAAGCGTGACAACCGCGCCGACCGGCACTTCGCCGGCCTCGGCCGCGATCGCGGCAAGGTCGAGGGCGCGACGCATCGGGATTGGCAACGGAAAGCCCATGGCGGGCCGAGCGCTAGCCGGATCGGCCGCGCCTGTCATGCCCGTCAGGCGCGCGATCAGCGTGTCACTGGGCGTTGGTCTGGCCATCGCCGGCGCGGCGTACCTCGACGCTCGGCAACTTGACCGTGGCCTGATCCCGCTTCACCTCGACCTTAGGCACCGCCACATTGGCTTCCCGGGAACCAACGCCGACCGAGCCAGTCTGGACTTCAAATGCCGGCGGCTGGCCGCCCTGGGCCTGGATCGCGCCGTCGCCGGCTTCCAGCTTCGGAACGCGGGCTTCCTGCGTTTGCGAAACATTGATCAGGCCGGTGGCGACCGCGGCGATCAGCGCAACCACCGCCACGATGAGAATCAAAAGGATGGCGCGCATTGCCTCACTCCATGCAGCCGATAATCGCGGTGAACGCCCCGACTTCGCCAATTGTTGCCGAGGCGAAGGTTGACGGACCGCCCTCCCGCTAGTATCGGGCGGCGCTTTCCGGGCGCCTTTACGGTGCCTCTTCAGATTAGGATATATTCCATGTCGCGGGTTTGCGAGCTGACCGGCAAGGGCCGGCAGGTGGGCAACAATGTTTCCCACGCCAACAACAAGACCAAGCGGACGTTCCTGCCGAACTTGCAGAACGTGACGCTGATCTCCGAATCGCTCGAAAAGAGCATCAAGCTGCGCGTCTCGACGCATGGCCTGCGCTCGGTCGAGCATGTCGGCGGCCTCGACAATTGGCTGACCAAGACCAGCGAAGACAAGCTGTCGCCCAAGGCTGCGAAGCTCAAGCGCGAGCTCGCCAAGAAGGCCAAGGCCGCCGCGGCCTAGTCCCTTTAGCGATTCCGCTTTTTCGAAAGCCCGGCGCCCCGCGCCGGGCTTTTGTCGTGTCTGGGTGGATTATAATCGAGCGCCACCAGCAAGGTGCGCGCCATGAACCGGTGGCCGTCGTCGGTCAGCAACCAGAAGCGCCAGACCCCGCCGGGGCGAGCCTCGATCGCCATCCCTTCATAATTGTCGAATGCACCCTTCGGCACCGGCAGAGGCGTCCCAGCGCGATAACCGAGCTTCGTGCGGACCAAAGGCGCAATCGACTGGCGGATCCCACCCAGCCCCTTCGACCGCAACAGCAGCCACGCGCTGCCGTCCGGCGCAACCGCCGCCTCGGCCACATCCGCGCCGACCGCCAAGGCCAGCTTCTCGATTCGGCCGCCTGAAATGCGCAGCGCCTCGCGGCCATTCTCAGCCGTCACCAGCAGCCCGCCATTATCCGCTAGCAGCCCCTCGGCGCCACGATTGTTGCCCCAGCCGTCCTGTTGAAGATCTATGCCTTCGAGCGATCGCTCGAACCTGGGTTCATAGAGAAAGAGCGAATGGCTCTGCTCATAGCCGACCCACCACCCTCGGCCGCCCGGATCGGGCGTCAGCGATTCGGCGTCACGCGCCCATCTTTCTCCCCATGCGCCGGGTCCCCGCCGCAAGTCGGCTATCCATACGGTCGTACTGGCGGCCGATGGCTGCGGGAATCTGGCCACCGACCCGCGGTCGCCGACCGTCAGGAAGTTGCCTCCCTCGATCGCCAAGGCGGAAAGACCGCCAAAGCGACGGTCCGCGGTCCGCGCTTCCCATGCACCAACCAGCCGCAGCGCGCCCTGCGCGGGAAGGAGTTCGACGGGACTATAGACGAGCTGGCCGGTCGTCGGAGGAAGCATCGGAAGGTCGGGCAAGGCACGGATCGGCAGATAGGCCAGCGCAACTGCCGCGGTCATCAACAAGCCGTTGAAAATCAATGATTTGCTGAACGAATGCTGCAAGCGTCGTTCAGCCCCGTTCAACCGCGAATCGAGCATAAGCAGCGGCGTTGGCGAGGTTTCCCCCTTTTTCCTCGTCGATACCGCCGGCAACGGCGGACCGAAATCCCTCGCGTCGCGTAACGAGGGGGGCCCGGAGCGCGTAGCTGCTCCGGGCCCATATTTTTTCCGGCGGCCCCCTCATCGATTGTCGAACAGGGCGGCAAGCTGCTCGATCAGCGCGCCGCCAAGCTGCTCAGCATCCATGATCGTCACCGCGCGCGAATAATAGCGCGTCACGTCATGCCCGATGCCAATCGCAGCCAGCTCGACATTCGACCTTCCTTCGATCCAGCCGATCACCTGCCGCAGGTGCCGCTCCAGATAGGTACCGCCATTGGCAGACGCAGTGGAATCGTCGACCGGCGCGCCGTCGCTGATGACCAGCAAAATGCGTCGTTCCTCCGGCCTTCCCAACAGGCGGTGATGAGCCCAGAGCAGAGCCTCCCCGTCGATATTCTCCTTGAGCAGTCCCTCGCGCATCATCAGGCCGAGGTTTCGGCGCGCATGGCGATAGGGCTCGTCGGCACGCTTGTATAAAATGTGCCTGAGATCGTTGAGCCGTCCCGGGTGCGGCGGACGACCTTCCGACAGCCATTGCTCGCGGCTCTGCCCG
>DASWTR010000159.1:0-10099 GCA_036402035.1 Sphingomicrobium sp. | reverse complement strand
AGGCCGACGCGATACTGGTTCTCCAGCAGCTCGCCGACCGAACGGACGCGGCGGTTGGCGAGGTTGTCGATGTCGTCGATCTCGCCCTTGCCATCCTTGAGGTTTACCAGCTCCTGGACGACCGCGATGATGTCCTCGCGGCGCAACGTGGTGACCGTGTCCTCGGCATCGAGCCCAAGACGCATGTTGAGCTTGACGCGGCCGACGGCCGACAGGTCGTAGCGCTCGGGATCGAAGAACAGGCCGTAGAACAGCGCATCGGCGGTCTCGCGGGTCGGTGGTTCGCCGGGGCGCATGACGCGATAGATGTCCGCCAGCGCGCTGTCGCCGTCTTCCGACTTGTCGGCCTTCAGCGTGTTGCGGATCCAGGGGCCGGTGTTGACATAGTCGATGTCGAGCAGCTCAAGCCGGTCGACGCCGGCCTTGTCGAGGCTCTCTAGATTCTCGGCCGAAATCTCGTCGCCCGCCTCGACATAAATCTCGCCGGTCTTCTCGTTGATCAGGTCATAGGCCGAGAAGCGGCCGAAAATTTCCTCGGTCGGGATGATGAGGTTCTTGAGGCCGTCCTTGGCCGCTGCATTGGCCTTGCGCGGCGTGATCTTCTCGTGCGCCTTGAATACCACTTCGCCGCTGTCGGCGTCGACCACATCATGGTTCGGCTTCTGGCCGCGCCACGCCTCGGCAGCATAGGGAATCTGCCAGCCGTTCTTGCCGCGGACATAGGTCAGGCGGTTGTAGAAGGTATTGAGGATTTCCTCGCTCGACAGGCCGAGCGCGTGCAGCAGCGCGGTGACCGGCAGCTTGCGCTTGCGGTCGATGCGGACGTTGACGATGTCCTTGGCGTCGAACTCGAAATCGAGCCAGCTGCCGCGATAGGGGATCACCCGCGCGGCGAACAGATATTTGCCGCTGGCGTGGGTCTTGCCGCGGTCATGGTCGAACAGCACGCCGGGCGAACGGTGCATCTGGCTGACGATCACGCGCTCGGTGCCGTTGACGATGAAGGTGCCGTTCTCGGTCATGAGCGGCATGTCGCCCATGTAGACGTCCTGCTCCTTGATATCGATCACCGACTTGGCCTCGGTGTCGGGATCGATCTCGAAGGTGGTCAGACGCAGGGTGACGCGCATCGGCGCGGCATAGGTCAGGCCGCGCTGGCGACATTCGTCGGTGTCGAACTTGGGATCCTCGAGCTCGTAACGGTCGAAGTCGAGATGCGCGGTGCCAGCGAAATCCTGGATCGGGAAGACCGAGCGCAGGGTCTTTTCGAGGCCGGAGACATAGCCGATCGAGGGATCGGAGCGAAGGAACTGCTCATAGCTCTCGCGCTGAACCTCGATCAGGTTCGGCATGTCGCTGATTTCGTGGATGTTGCCGAAAATCTTGCGGATGCGGCGCGAGTTGGTGTTGCGGGCCATGGTCGGCACGTCTTTTTGCTTGGTCGCCATTATATTCCCTGCGCTCCGGGCGCGCGTCGAGGCACGCGGCCCTGTTTGAAGTCCGGCGCGGCTCCTGGGATTTCCTCACCATACGTTCGGACCGCTGCGCTTATCGGTCCGTGTCCCGGTGAGGACAGGAAAAGCCCCGGGCGCACGAAGCCGTGCGGCGGAGCCGATATGTGTTGGATTGAGCCGATATACGCCTTTGAAACCCAGTTGCAAGGGGTCGCGCGCACAAAAGATTGCCGGCGAGGACAGGGGATGATCCTCGCCGGCAGAGTTATTCGGTTCGTCGGTCAGGCGCCGATCATGACCGTCGCGCCGAGGTCCGTGACTTGGTAGAGGCGCTTGGCGAACTCCGAGGGCAGCCGGATGCAGCCATGGCTAGCCGGACGGCCTGGATTGGGGCCGGCGTGCAGCGCCACGCCATATTGGTCGATCATCTGCATGAACGGCATCGGCGCGTTGTCATATTTGACGCTGCGGTGCATCGGTTTCTTCAGCCAGACGCTGAAGATCCCCTTTGGCGTAGGATGCTCATCAACGCCGGTCGAGACGGACGCGACCGCGACCAGCGCATCCCCTCGATACAGATAGGCGAGCTGATCGGACAGGCTGACGACCACGCGTGGTTCGCCCTCGAAGCTGCCCTTGCGCCAGACATATTGCCCGGGCTTCAGCACCTTCGGTCCGAACACTTCTTCCATGTCGAGACGCGCCATCATGGCGGCGTCCGCGGCTTCCGCCTTGGCCTCGGGGGTCTCCAGCGAGGCCAGTGCCGGGGCGGCCGGCGAGAGGGCAAGCACCCCCGCGGCCGCCAGCGCAAGCGCTAGCTTCTTCATGTTACTGCTCTCGAATCTAATGTTTGACTTTGACCGAAATAATGATTTGGCGCCGAGTCGGTTCCTCTGTTTGGCGCATCCCGGTCTTGAATCCGGACTTATTGAGGCCGAGCTTGGTCCCAAAGGAGCTTGCGATGACCGAACCGCGGATCGCCGATTTCCACGTGCATATCTACTTCGACCCGAACCAGCTCGAGCGGGCGCAGGCGCTGGCCAAGGCCGCACAGGATCGGTTCGGCGTCGCGGTCGGCCATTTCCATCAGCGGCCGGTCGGCCCGCATCCGCGCGGCTCGGTGCAGATGACCGTACCGACCGCGCAGTTCGGTGAGGTCGCCACCTGGCTCGCGGTCAATCGAGACGGGCTCACCATCTTTGCCCATGCATCGACCGGCGACGACAAACGGGATCACAGCCACAATGTCGTCTGGTTCGGACTGAGCGAAGCGCTCAATCTGTCGATCTTCGACTAAACCCCGCTCAACATTGCCCGCAAGCGGTCGGTGGTTTCGGCATCGGCCGGAAAAAAGGCCTCGATCGCCAGCTCGGACAGGGTCACCTCCAGTGGCGTACCGAAGATGGTGGTGGTGCTGAAGAAGTTGAGCATGCCCGCCGGAGTCTGCAGCTGCATCGAAACGTAGAGCGGATTCCCGCCGGCGGCTCCGTCAGCGTCGGGCGCTGGATAGCCTCGAAGCTCGTCCAGCAACCTTGCCAGCTCCACATCGGCGGTGACCGTCGCCTCGTGCTCCAGCCGATCGATAAGATGCGCCTTCCACTCGCCGAGGTTGGCGATCGCCGGCGCCAATCCTTCGGGATGGAGGCTTAGGCGCAACACATTGACCGGGGGTTCCAGAAGATGGGGCGCGGCCATGCCCGCCAGCAGGCCGACCGAGGCATTGTGGCTGACCATGTTCCAGTGCCGGTCGACCGCCAGCGCCGGATAGGGCTCATATCCTTTGAGGATGGTCTCGATCGCCTGCCGCGCCGGCGCGAGTTCGGCATGGTCGAGCGGAAGTTCGGTATAAGCCGGCGCAAATCCCGCGGCGACGAACAGCTGATTGCGCTCCCGCAGCGGCACCTCCAGCTCTTCCGCCAGCAAGGCCAGCGTCGCGCGGCTGGCGTTGGAGCGGCCGGTCTCGATAAAGCTCAGGTGACGGGGAGAAATGCCGGCATCGAGCGCCAGTTCCATCTGGCTCCGCCGACGAAGCTGGCGCCATTCGCGGATCTTCTCGCCGGCCGATATGGATCGATGCTGCATTTCAAGCCCCGTCTATTGTGCCTGCTCAGGCCTGTTTGGCCCGAAGCCGGAAAATGCCCAGCGTTTCAAGCGCGGTGATGCCTGCTACTCCAAGCGCCTGGACGACAATGAACGCCTGGCCGATCGCCGTGACGCCTGAGATTTGGCCTAATAGAAGGAAGCTTTCGCCGACCCACAGGATGTTGCCCAGGATGATGATCGACACCAGCGCCGGCGCGATCGGCGCCCGAAGCGCCGTCCAGGTCATGAACAGGCCGCTGGGGATGAGGATCGCGCCCGCCAGCAGCAGGATGCTGCGGTCGATGCCGAACAGCCCCGACAGGGCGCCGGCTGCAATCAGTAACAATGCGCCCATCGCCAGGCAGCTCGCCGCGTCCATCAGAAGCACGCGCTTCAGGAAAAGTGGGGTATTCATCGCTGTCTCCTTGCTTCGTCGTTTCGGATGACGGGCCTTTTCGGCATCCCGGCGACGCAAGTCGATTACCTCGAAGGTAATGGAACTTCAGATTGCGAAAGTAATTGAAACACAGCGCGGACGGCGCGCTGCCGGCGCTAGTTCCGCCACTCCGCCAGCACGTCATTGCCATCCGGCCGCTCGATCGCGGCCCGGTCGAGCTGCATCGAGGCGACGCAGCTTGGCGGGCCGCTCACGCCAGTTCCCCAACAGCGAACCACCCGCCCGTTAGGCCAGGCGCGGAAGCGGCCTTCCAGCAGTAGCGTCAGACCGCGTTTCGGCACCTCGTCCGGACCGGCGATCCTAACCACGCTTTCATAGGCTCGTCCGGACCTGCGTCTGACGCGGCTATCCTCCGCGGTGAAATATTGGGCGAGGCCAACGGTCGGGGTAGCCGGCGCGGCGGCCCCTTCGTCCGGTTGGGCGGGGCAGCCATCCTGTCTCAGCCACGGCCGGGGCACCCAGAAGCCCTCGACCGCTTCGACCCCGAACGTCGTGACCGTCAAAGGCGCAAGCCCGGTTGAAACAAGGTTGGGCTCGGCGCGAACTCTGATCGACTGGCCGTCGTCGCTCGGGGTCCAACGAATCGATTCGGTAGAGTCCTCCGGCGACGGGCCGGCGCAGCCGAAGCGAAGGCGAATGGCGAAGCGGCGGTTGGCGAGCGGGTCGGGTTGGTTCTCCTCACCGGCGGTATGGGCGCTGGCTGCCCCGGCCATCGCTTCCAGAAAGGCGGTCCGGTCGACCACCGGCGGGGTCACCGGCACTTCCGGGATCGTTTGGTTGGCGGGCTCGGGCAGGGCGCTATCCTCGCTGTTATTGGTCGGTTCCTGCATTCGACAGGCGCCAAGGACAATCGCCCCGCCGATCAGCCAGGCGCGCCGGGATATGAAACGGGCTACGAGGAGTTTCCGCGGCATCCGGTTAAGCCTAGCAAAGTGAGCCACGATTGCGACCCCGACCATGATCAGAGCAATCGATGACCAATGATCAGCTGATCACGCTCGCCGTGCTGGCGGCGGTGATCGTGGCGCTGATCCGTGACCGGATGCGGGCCGATGTCGTCGCGCTGGTCGGGGCGGCGGTGCTGTTGATCACGGGCGCGGTCCGGCCGGTCGAGGTTCAAGGGGCGTTTGCCAGCCCGGCGATCATCGCGCTCGCCTCCCTGTTCGTGATCGCCTACGCGATGGAATTGTCGGGCCTGCTCGACGCTGCGATCCGCAGGGGCGTGGACTTGTGCCAGCGGATAGGCGCCGCGGGCATTTGGGTGCTGCTGGGGATGAGCGGGGCGGCGTCGGCATTCCTCAACAACACGCCGATCGTGGTGATGGGGGCACCGGTGATCCGCGATGTGGCGCTGCGGTTGAAGCTGTCGCCCAAGCGCTACCTGATGCCCTTGTCCTACATCGCGGTGCTGGGCGGCTGCTGCACGCTGATCGGGACCTCGACCAACCTGCTGGTCAACGACATGGCGTCGGTCGCCGGGCAGCCTCGTTTCGGCATTTTCGAGATCACCCCCGTCGGGGTCAGCATCGCCCTCGCCGGAGCCATCTATCTGCTGTTCGCCAGCCGTTGGGCCGATCGCAACGGCGAGCCAGCGCAGGAGGGCAGCGAAGCAACGCTCCATTCGCATGACGCCGACGTCCACCACGCGCAGCTCGGGTCGCCCGACCTGTTTGCGGAGGGCCACACGCTGGTCAGATGGAAGGCCTTCTCGTCGATCGCGGTGTTCGTCGCGGTCATCGCGCTCGCCGCGTTCAACGTCGCGCCGATCGCGGCGGGCGCCTTCGCCGGCGCGGTCCTGCTCATCCTGCTCCGGGTGATCAGCGTCGATCAGGCCTATCAGGGGCTCCGACCCGAAATATTGATGCTGATCGCCGGCATGGTCGTGCTCGGCATCGCGCTGGAAGAAAGCGGCTTGGCGAGCGCCGCGACCGGCGCGCTGGTCGGCGGCCTCGACGGGCTCCAGCCGATCGTCGCGCTCGCCCTGCTCTACGGCGCGACGCTGTTGCTGACGGAACTGTTATCGAACGCCACCGTCGCGGTGCTGATCACGCCGATGGCAGTCGCGCTGGCCGAAGCACTGGGGGTAAGCCCGCGCCCCTTCGTCGTCGCGGTGATGATGGCCGGAAGTGCCGCCTTCGCCACGCCGTTCGGCTATCAGACCAACGTGATCGTCTTTCAGATGGGCCGCTACAGCTACATGGATTTCGTCCGGGTCGGCTTGCCGCTCAACCTGGTGACATGGGCAGTGGCGATGCTGACCATCCCCTATTTCTTCCCGTTCTGACTGTCGGCGGCACCGTCCGGCCGCAACGAAAGGCCGTCCGCGATGCCGGCGCGCTGACCGCACTCGCGAAGGCAAGGTCGCGTTTACCGCCCAAGCCCGCTATTCCGGTTTGAGGCAGGCGGGGCGCGACAGCAGGATGCGATCGGCGCTGACGCGGGCCAAAGCATTGGCGTTTGGAGAAGAGCCGGGGACCTGAGCTACCCGGCATCCGGGTTGCGCGCCTGCAATAGTCTCAACGATCAGCCATGACTGTTTCGGTCCGTCGGGCGCTGAGCTGACGAGGCGGTAAATGATTGCGAATGGCCTTCCGCCAGCCAAGCGCCATTCGACCCGGCGTCCGGGATAATCGAACGCGTCGGCCCACAGCTCGTCCAGATCCTCGGCCCCTGCGTCCACGTCGTAGCGATCGTCGCCGTTCTGAACGAAGAGCGCGACTCCAGCGAAGCCCTTGCAGCGCCAGCTCGCGGACTGTGGCTCCTCACCCCGGTCCAATCGGCGGCACCGATCGAGATCGAGATTGGTGTAAGCCGACGCGACGCCGACGGGTTGGGCATCGGCTGGCTGACCGACCGCCAACATTGCCAGAAGTGGGGCGGCAAACATTCTGGAACGAGCATAGTCCGATTTGTGAACTTGAAAAGGGTGGCCCCGAAGTGCCGCCTACATCCAAGCATTGCGCCTCAATCAGGCTCCGCCGCCGTTCGACGCCGGCGCCTCTGTAGCGGACTTGCGCGTTTTGGCCGGCTTCTCGTCGATAGGAGGAACCACCGTGCCTTCCTCCGCGACCGGGACAGGAGGGGCAACGATTGCGGATGCGACGTCGCTGTCGGCCGACGGCGCGGCGCCGACGATTCCGTTCAGCGAACCGCCGTGAAGCCCCAGCTCCTTCATCAGCCCATCGACCATCGGTGCCTGGGCGCGATAGGCGAGGGCGGCGGCCACCGCGTCCTGGGCGAGGCTACCGTTTCCGCCATGTCCGTTGGCCGCCCCGGATTCGCCTGCGCCCGTGCGGCCATTGAGACCGTCGACCTGGACGATCTTGATCGAATCGATCGCCTCCAGCGGCTTGGCGCTTTCCCGCACAACCTCAGGCAACACGTCGAGCAGAGCCAGCTTGAACTTGAGGCTGATCTGCGACGAGGACAACAGGTTGGCCGCCTCGTTGATCGCCCGCTGGCCGGCCGCTTCGACCTCGAACCGGATCCGGGCCGCTTCGGCGCGCAGCTTTTCGGCGTCAGCCTGGCCTTGCGCCTCCAGCTTCGCGGCCTGGGCGCGGTTCGATGCCGCATCCTTCTCGGCCTCTGCCTCGACCTTGACCCGGATGGCGTCGCGCTCGGCCGCCTTGGCCGCCTCGATCAGTTCGATGCGCTTTTCGCGTTCGGCGATCTCCGTATCGCGGGCGGTCAGCACCCCTTCCTCGGCGGCGACCGCCATGGCCCGGGCGGCGTCCGCCTCGGCCTTTGCCTGGCTCTCTTCGCGGCTCTTGTTCTGGACCGCGATCTGCTGCTCCTGCCGAGCGATTTCGACCGACTGTTCCTGCGCGATCTTGGCTTCCTGGACGGCCCGCTCGGCTTCGATCTTCTGGGAATCGATGATCCGCTGCGCCTCGATCCGTGCCGCCTCGGCCTCCTGGTTGCGCTGCGCCTGTTCGCGAGCGACTTCGGCCGCCTGGGCGGCGCGGCGAGTCTCGATCTCGCGTTCCTGCTCCAGCCGCGCGAACTCATTGTCGCGCGCAATCTCGAAACTCTTCTTGTCGGCCTCGAGGTTCTTCGACTCCATCTGGACGCGGGTGTCCTGCTCGATGTCGTTGCGCGTCTTCTTGCGCGTCTCGATCTGCTCGGTCAGCTTGGTCAGGCCCTCGGCGTCGAACGCATTGTTGGCGTTGAAATGCTCGATCGAAGTCTGGTCGAGGCCGGTCAGCGACACCGATTCCAGCTCCAGGCCGTTCATCGCCAGGTCGGACGAGGACACCTGCTGCACCTTCTGGACGAAATCAGCGCGCTGCTCGTGCAGCTGGTTCATCGTCATGCCGGCCGCGACCGAGCGGAGCGCATCGACGAACTTGCCCTCGACCAGCTCCTTGAGTGCTTCTGGCTGCATCGTGCGCATGCCCAACGTCTGGGCGGCAATGGCGATGGAGCCGGCATCCGGCTTCACGCGGACGTAGAACTCAGCCTTCACGTCGATCCGCAGTCTGTCGAGCGTAATCAGTGCGTCGGCATTGTTGCGCTCGACCGCCAGCCGGACCGTGTTCATGTTGACCGGCATGGTCTCGTGGAACACCGGCAGCACCAGCGCGCCGCCGTTCATCACCACTTTCTCACCGCCGAAGCCGGTGCGGACGAAGCCGACTTCCTTGGTCGCGCGCACATAAAGCTTGGCCAGGGTCCAGCCGAACACGATCAGGACCAGCAGGCCGCCGCCGCCCCAGATCGCAACCGGGATCAATTCGTTCATGGTTTGCTCCAACATGGATCAGGAGACCGGCCCGAGCCGCCGGTCGGAAGTGCTGATGGCGTAGAATAGGTCGTTCTCGAGGCGCACCAGCAGCACCTCGTCGCCAGCGAGGAATTCGGCACCATCCTCGTGCGGTTCGACCATGATGTTGTGGGGCTGGCCGTGGATGTCCTTGACCACGGCGCGCGCAGGATGACCGCGACGCGCGCTGCCGATGTCGATCTGACCCCGCTTGCCGAGCAGCGCGTCGACATGGATCGCAGTGGTTTCGTCGCGCGGTACGATCGGCGACAATATGCGCGCCCCAAGGCTGGTCAGAATAAGTGCCGGCAGGGTCGCGAGGGCGGCCGCCGGCAGGGGCGGCAGCATCGTGCCGAGCGCCCCTTCCAGCACAAACTGGCCGGTTATGCCGACGCCGCTGAACATCAGCAGGAAGATGGCCAGCCACGCGAGGAACGGAACGCGGCCGAAACCCAATATGCTGGCCAGGCCTTCGATCGCCCCGGCATCGCCCGGGTCGGCGTCCGCCTCGCCCGCAAGGTCGCCGAGGCCGACCATCTGCGCGCAAGCAACAAGGATCAGCAGCGCAAAAGCGACCGCGAACGGCAGATTATATTCCAGAAAACTCACCGAATCCCCCCGCTAACTCAATGGTAGCGTTAGGAATTGCGGCCGCAAGTAAAACCGGAAACGAAAAAGGGCGGCCCCGCGGACCGCCCGTCTTTTGTTCCCCGGCGAAGGCCGGGGTCCAGGCTCGCAGATGGATCCCGGCTTTCGCCGGGATAACTCTACGCAGCCCTGGCGGGCTGCTCGGTTACTTGAGCTCGACGGTGCCGCCGGCTTCCTCGATCTGCTTCTTGATCTTCTCGGCCTCTTCCTTGTTGACGCCTTCCTTGACGGCCTTCGGGGCCGACTCGACCAGCGCCTTGGCTTCGCCCAGGCCCAGGCCGGTGATGGCGCGGACTTCCTTAATGACGTTGATCTTCTTGCCACCGTCGCCGGTGAGGATCACGTCGAACTCGTCCTTCTCTTCAGCGGCCGGGGCAGCAGCGCCGCCGCCAGCAGCCGGGCCGGCAACCGCGACGGCCGCGGCGGCCGAAACGCCCCACTTCTCTTCGAGCAGCTTCGAGAGCTCAGCGGCCTCGAGGACGGTCAGAGCCGACAGATCGTCGACGATTTTGTTCAGGTCAGCCATTTTTGTCTCCTAGTGGGGCGCAAGCCCCTGATGTCGTGCGTGGTTTGAAACGAAAAACTTAAGCTGCGGCCTTGGCGGCGAGAACGCGCGCCAGCTGGCCACCCGGCTCCTTGGCAATCCGGGCGATCTTGGTCGCCGGCGCCTGGATGAGGCCAATCAGGGTTCCGCGC
>DASWTR010000158.1:0-7986 GCA_036402035.1 Sphingomicrobium sp. | reverse complement strand
CCGTGACCTGGAGGGCGACCGCGACACGACGGTCGAGGAGATCGAGGCGGCCATGGACGATGACCTAGGCGATGAACTGCTCGGGCTGATCTTCACCGCCTGTCATCCGATCCTGTCGGCGGAGGCGAGAGCGGCGCTGACCCTGCGCCTTGTCGGCGGGCTGACCACCGAAGAGATCGCGCGAGCATTTCTTTCCACCGAATCGACGATCGCGCAGCGTATCGTCCGCGCCAAAAAGGCGATCGCCAATGCTGGACTGGCGTTCGAAGTGCCGCGCGGCGCCGAACGCGGGGAACGCCTCGCTTCGGTGCTGGAGGTCATCTACCTCATCTTCAACGAAGGCTATGCCGCAACCGCTGGCGAGGATTTGATCCGCCCTGCGCTGTGTTTCGAGGCGCAGCGGCTGGGCCGCATCCTGGCGGCGCTGATGCCGGAGGAGGCCGAGGTGTCAGGGCTGCTGGCGCTGATGGAAATCCAGGCGTCGCGCCTTGCCGCCCGCACTGGGCCTGACGGCGCCTTCGTTTCGATAACCGAGCAGAATCGTGCCCGTTGGGACCAGCTTCTGATCCGCCGTGGCCTAACTGCGCTTGAACATGCCATCGCGCTTGGCGGAGGGGACGGCTTCTACGCGCTGCAGGCAGCGCTCGCCGCTTGCCATGCCCGCGCCCGCAAGCCCGAGGAGACGGATTGGCGGCGGATCGCTTCGCTCTACGACCGGCTGCGGGAAGTCGCTCCTTCGCCGGTCGTCGACCTCAACCGCGCGGTTGCCCATTCCATGGCTTACGGGCCGGAAGTAGGATTGAAACTAGTCGATGAGATTGCCGGTGCGGCTGCCCTGCGCAACTACGCGCCGCTGCCGGCGGCACGGGGCGATTTCCTGTTCCGCGCCGGCCGCCTAGCGGAAGCCAGGGAGCATTTCGAGGTTGCCGCCAGCCTGACCCGCAACGCACCCGAGAGAGCCTTCCTCCTCGCCCGCGCCGCGGCCTGCCAAGCTTCGGCCTAGCCCCGGCGCGCTAGCACCGCTAAGGGCCGCGCCATGACCGTTTTGGACGCCCCCCGCATCACCCCCGAGATCGTCGCCGAGCATGGGCTGAGCCCCGAGGAATATGGCCGCGTCCTCCACGCGCTCGGCCGTGAGCCGAACCTGGTCGAGCTCGGCATCTTCTCGGTGATGTGGTCGGAGCACTGCTCCTACAAATCGTCGCGCTTCCACCTCAAGAGGCTGCCGACCAGCGCGCCGTGGGTGATCCAGGGTCCCGGCGAAAACGCCGGGGTGATCGACATCGGCGACGGCCAGGCGGCGATCTTCAAGATGGAGAGCCACAACCACCCGAGCTACATCGAGCCCTACCAGGGCGCGGCCACCGGCGTCGGCGGGATCCTGCGCGACGTGTTCACCATGGGTGCGCGCCCGGTCGCCAACATGAACGCGCTGCGGTTCGGCCGCCCCGACCATCCCAAGATGCGCCACCTGATCGCCGGCGTGGTCGCAGGCATCGGCGGCTACGGCAATTGCGTCGGCGTCCCCACAGTGGGCGGCGAGGTCAATTTCGACCCGGCTTACGACGGCAATATCCTGGTCAATGCGATGACCGTCGGCATCGCCAACACCGACAAGATTTTCTATTCGGCCGCGACCGGCCTCGGCAATCCGATCGTCTATGTCGGCTCCAAGACCGGCCGCGACGGCATCCACGGCGCGACCATGGCGTCGGCCGACTTCGACGCGAATAGCGACGAGAAGCGGCCCACCGTTCAGGTCGGCGATCCCTTCACCGAAAAATTGCTGATCGAGGCCTGCCTCGAGCTGATGGCGACCGACGCCATTGTCGCCATTCAGGACATGGGCGCGGCCGGGCTCACCAGCAGCTCGGTAGAAATGGCGTCGAAGGGCGGCGCCGGCATCCGGCTCGACATGAACAAGGTGCCGTGCCGCGAGGAAGGCATGACGCCCTATGAGATGATGCTGTCGGAGTCCCAGGAGCGGATGCTGATGGTGCTGAAGCCCGGCCGCGAGGCCGAGGCCGAGGCGATCTGTAAGAAGTGGGAATTGGATTTCGCGGTGATCGGCGAGGTGACTGACACCGGCCGGATGCAGCTTGTGTGGAACGGCGAGACGGTGTGCGACATCCCGCTCGGCCCGCTGGCCGACGAGGCGCCGGAGTATGACCGGCCGCACCTCAGCCGCGAGGAATATAAGGCCTGGGCCCAGGTCAAGCCGCTAGAGGACATCCCCGAAAGCACCGACATCGCCGCCGACCTGCTCAAGCTGATGGCTTCCCCCAACCTCGCCTCGCGCCGCTGGATCTGGGAGCAATATGACAGCCAGGTCGGCGCCGACACCGTCCAGCGCCCCGGTGGCGACGCCGCGGTGGTCCGCGTCCACGGCACCAACAAGGCGCTGGCGATCACCACCGACTGCACCCCGCGCTACTGCTACGCCGATCCCTATGAGGGCGGAAAGCAGGCCATCGCCGAAGCCTACCGCAACCTGTGCGCGGTCGGCGCGAGGCCGCTCGCGGTGACCAACTGCCTCAACTTCGGCAACCCCCAGCGGCCCGAGATCATGGCGCAATTCGTCGGCTGCCTCGAAGGCATGGGCGAAGCCTGCCGAGCCCTCGACTTCCCAATCGTGAGCGGCAACGTCTCGCTCTACAATGAGAGCAAGGCGACGGGGGGTGGCAGCGCCATCCTGCCGACGCCGGCGATCGGTGGGGTCGGGTTGCTAGAGGATTGGGAGAAGTCGGCGACGATTGGGTTCGAGGTTGAGGGCGACACACTTGTCCTGCTTGGCCACTCCAACAGCCATGTTGGTCAATCGCTTTGGCTCAGTGTCTGCCACGACCGACGCGAGGGCGACGCTCCGCCGCTCGACCTCGAAGTCGAGCGACGCGCTGGGCAGCTGGTGCGCGACCTGATCGCCGATGGCCTGGTGTCTGCAGTTCACGACATCTCGGACGGCGGCGCGCTAGTCGCCATCGCCGAGATGGCATTGGCCGGCGGAGTTGGAGCCGAATTGACTCTTCCGAACGTACCCAACCCAGCCGCTGTTCTGTTCGGCGAGGATCAGGGCCGCTATCTCGTCGCAACGACCGACCCGCAAAGCGTGATCGCCAAAGCAACTGCGGGCAACATCTTCGCCGCTCCCATCGGCACGACGGGGGGCAGGGCAATTTCCGGCCCCGGCTTCTCGGCCGGTCTGCCCGACCTCCGCGCTGCGCATGAGGGCTTCTTCCCCGCGCTGATGCAGGGCGAGCTTTAGGCCGCCGATTGACCGCCTGCTCCATCGCGGCGTAGCCTCGGCGTCGCCCGGCCGCGTTCCGGCGGCTGTTGCGTCAGGGAGGCCGTCCATGAAGCTCGCCGCATTCGCCGTTCCAGTCCTGCTTGCAACGCTCGCCACCGGATCGCCCGGCCAATCGCAGCCGACAGCTTCGGCGGCCGCCCTATGCGCCGGCCCGCCCGCCGCGCCGACGCCGGCCTTTGGCGGTACCACCCGAGCCCGGCTCGACGCCGCGCCGGTCACCTTCACCAACCGCTGGGCCTCGGCCGGAAAGCCGGTCTTCAGCCATGTGATCGAGGGCCGTCCGGGCCGTGTCCACCTGACCCTCGAAACCTGCAGTAGCGCGACCGGTGGCGAGACCGTCGCCATCTACCCGGCGACCGCCGCCGGCCAGCGCATGCCGCGCAAGCCCCGAGTCATGTTCTCGATCGCGGTCCCGCGCGGCAATGTCCGCCACGCCATCGTCACCATCCCCGCGGCCCGCTCCGGCATCGGCTCGGTCCATATCGCGGTGGTCGTCGAAAATGCCTCCGGCCGCTTCCATCAGGGCGCCTACCGGTTAACGGCGAGCCGATAGCCCGACAGTGACCGGCTACTCCGGCACGCCGCTCGCCCAAAAGCTGGGTCTCAAACCGGGCATGCGGGTCTGGTTCATGGGCATGCCGGACACGGTCCGCGCGGAGATCGACCGCCACGCGCCGGAAATGGAGCACCTGGAATCACCCGAACCTCCGGTCGACCTCGCCCACATCTTCGTCACCAGCTGCGCCGCGCTCGATTGCGAGCTCAGGATGCTCCTGCCCCTGATCGCCCGCGACGGCACCATTTGGGTCAGCTGGCCGAAGAAGGCATCCAAGGTCCCGACCGACATCACCGAGGACGTCATTCGCGCGCTCGCCCTTCCGCTGCATCTGGTCGACGTCAAGGTCTGCGCGGTCGACGAGGTCTGGTCGGGCCTAAAGCTGGTCATTCGTCGAACGGAACGTTGACTTCCGCGCAACCGGTGGCAGCTTCCCGTCCCTCAACAGGGGAGGATAGTCCAATGGGACGCACCATCGCCATCGCGACACTGGTCGCCGGCACGCTCGACATATTGTTCGCCATGATCCTGACGGTCTGGTTCGGCCGGGCGATCCCCGGCATGCTGCGCTACGTCGCCTCAGGGCCCATCCCCACCGCGACCGAGATGGGCGCCGCCGGCGCGATCCTCGGCCTTCTCGTCCATTTCGTCCTGATCGCGGTCATGGCCGCGGTGTATGTGCTGGCGGCACGCAACTGGCCGACACTCACCGCGAAGCCCATCCACTGGGGTATCGTCTATGGCCTCATCACCTATGTCGTGATGAACTGGCTGGTCGTTCCGATCCGCTTCGACACGCCGCTACCGCCCAGCCCGCTGTCGATCGCTACTCAGCTGTTCGCGCATATCGTGCTGGTCGGCATCCCAATCGCGCTGATCGCGGCGCGCGGAGCGCGAATTCCCGCGAGCTGAGGAGCAACTGCTCGGCCGCCGGCGTTGTTCGCCGGTCGTTGAGGAGTCTCGGCATGACCGCAGTCCGCCACCGGCGCCTGTCGATCGATGGCGTCGATATTTTCTACCGCGAAGCCGGGCCGCCGGACGCGCCGGTTCTGCTGCTGCCGCACGGCTATCCTTGCTCATCGTACGAGTTTCGCAATTTGATGCCGCGGCTCGCCGATAGATGGCGGCTGCTGGCGCCGGATTTTCCGGGCAGCGGCCATAGCGAAACGGCGCCCGGCTTCCGCCATGACTTCGACGGCTATGCCGAATTCCTCACCCACTTCGCCGATGCGTTTGGCGCCGAACGGTTCGCGCTGTGGCTGCACGATTTCGGCTCGCAGATCGGGCTCCGCCTGGCGATCGCCGCGCCTTATCGGATCCTCGCGCTGATCATCCAGAACGGCGACATCTATGAAGATACGCTCGGCCCGCAATACGCCGGCCTGAAGGCCTATTGGGACCACCCGTCGCCCGAGAACAAGGCGAAGCTCGGCGAGGCGATCGGCGAGGAGGGCTATCGCGAGGAATTTCTAAATCATGTTTCGGCCGATGTCGCTGCCCGCATTTCGCCCGACTTGTGGAAGCTGCACTGGTGGCTAACCGACGATGCTCGGCGACAAATCTATCTGGAGGTCATCGCTGGCCTGCGCGAGAACCGAGACTGGTTCGCGCGCTATCAGGCCTACCTCCGCGAACATCGTCCGCCGACGCTGATCCTGTGGGGCCCGCGCGACGGCTATATGCCGGCCGAGGCGGGTCGCGCCTATCTCCGCGACCTGCCCCAAGCCGAGCTGCACATGATCGACGATGCCGGCCACTGGCTGCTCGAAACCCACCTCGATGAGGTCGTGCCCCTGCTCCGCGCCTTCCTCGATCGCCACCTGGTTGAAAAATCACTCTTGCGAACGCCTCGCATTATCGGATAAATCGATCTCCATGATCGTTTGTGTCTGCAATGCGATTCGCGAGGACGAGCTGCGTGGCGCCGCCCGCCAGGGCGCGCCCTGTCCGCGCACGGCCTACAAGTCGCTGGGGTGCCAGGTGCAGTGCGGCACCTGCCTGCCCTGCGCCAAGGACGTGATCGACGACGAGCGGTCGCAAATGATTTCGACTAGCGCCCGCGCGGCCTGACCACTGCGAATAAGTCGCATTATTTTTCGCTGATTTCCGCCAATTTTTCGCTTCCTTTTGCCGCTGCCGAGCGTTACACCCGCGCCCAACCAAGGAGGCCGCGATGAAGGGCGACAAACGGGTCATTCAGCTCCTCAACGAAGCGCTCAAGAATGAGCTGACCGCGGTCAATCAATATTGGCTGCATTACCGGATGCTCGACAATTGGGGCATCCACCAGCTCGCCGAGTTCGAGCGGCACGAATCCATCGACGAGATGAAGCATGCCGACAAGCTGGCCGAGCGCATCCTGTTCCTCGACGGCCTGCCCAACTTCCAGATGCTCGGCAAGCTGCGCATCGGCGAGAGCGTCGAGGAAATGCTGAAGTGCGACCTGGCGCTGGAAATGGAGGCGCTGACGCAGCTCAAGGGTGCGATCGCGCATTGCGAGACGGTCCAGGATTATGTCAGCCGCGACCTGTTCAGCGAGATACTCGAGAATGAGGAAGAACATGTCGATACGCTGGAGAAGCAGTTCGACATGATCGCCCGGATGGGGCTGCAGAACTACGTGCAGCTGCAGTCGAAGGCGACCGAAGACTAGAGGCTTGCCATTCTCCTCCCTATCGCGCAGCGATGGGGAGGGGGACCATTCGCCGAAGAGCGAATGGTGGAGGGGTCCCGTGACGGCAACCGACCGCGCTTACAAAAACGCCAGAAGATTTCGCCGCCAGCTGACTCCCCCTGAGTTGCTGTTGTGGGCTCGCCTCAGGCGTGGGCCGGTCCGAATCAGACGGCAACATCCAATTGGGCCTTACGTCCTCGACTTCTATTTTGCCGCGGGAAAGCTCGCGATTGAGGTTGATGGGCAGGTCCACGGGATTGGCGATCAACCGGAACGCGACCGCCAGCGCGAAACCTGGCTGAAAGACAACGGCATCGACGTGGTGCGGATTGCCGCGTCCGAAGTGCTCGCCGATCCCGACTCCGCTGCCCAGTCCATCGTTGCTGCGTGCCTTGACCGTGGGAAACCCCTCCACCACTCAGCTGCGCTGAGCGGTCCCCCTCCCCACGGCTACGCCGCAGGGAGGAGCACCTAATGGCCACGACTTCGCCGACCACCGACCGCATCGCCACGCTCGATATCGTCCGCGGGGTCGCGGTGATGGGGATTTTGGCGATGAACATCGTCGCCTTCGCCATGCCGATGGCGGCCTATATGAATCCGCTCGCCTATGGCAGCGAGAGCGTGATCGACTTCGTCGCCTATGCCTTCAACTTCATCCTGATCGACGGCAAGACGCGCGGCCTGTTTTCCTTCTTGTTCGGCGCTTCCATGCTGCTGGTGGTCGACCGCGCCGAGGCCAAGGGCGAAAATCCCGCATCGGTCCATTACCGCCGGATGCTGGTGCTGCTGCTATTCGGCGCGCTGCATTTCTACCTGATCTGGTTCGGCGACATTTTGTTCGGCTACGCGCTGGTCGGCATGGTCGCCTATTTTTTCCGTGGGTTCGACCCGAAGATGCTGATCGGCTGGGGCGCCGCCTTCCTGTTCGTACAGTTGCTGATCATGGGCGGCTCGGCCTTCACCATGCACAGCCTGGAGGCCGCTATCGCGCGGCCGGGCTATGATCCAGCGCTGCTGGACCAATGGGCCAGCATGACCGAATGGGTCCGCATCCCCTTAGGCTTTGAATTGCAGCAGCAATTCGCCCTGATCCTTGGCCCCTGGTGGGGGGTGGCGCATAATCAGCTGACCGAGCATCTCGCCGACCCGCTGGTCTTCGCCACCATGTTCGGGCCGGAAACGCTGGCTTACATGCTGTTCGGCATGGCGGCGCTGAAGAGCGGTTTCCTCACTGGCAGCTGGGACGACGCAACCTATCGCTGTATCGCCGTGCGCTGTTTTCTGGTCGGGATCGCCGCTTATGCCGCCTTGGCCTGGCTCATCTTCCGTGCCAGTTTCTCGCCGGCCGCATTGTTCACCTGGTCGATGACCGCGACCATCCCGGTCCGCCCGGTGATGATCGTGGCGATTGCCGCGACGATCATCCTCGCCACCCGCGGCGGCCGCTGG
>DASWTR010000157.1:0-3338 GCA_036402035.1 Sphingomicrobium sp. | reverse complement strand
CTCCGCCGCGCCCCAGTCGCTGGTCTGCTGCTGCTTGGAAAGGTCGTGGCCGAGCAGTTCCTTGACCAGGTCCTTGAGTCCGTGCCGGTCGGTATAGGTGCGGATCAGCCGCGACGCGGTGCGGGTGCAATAGAGCGGCGCCGCGACGATGTTGAGGTAAGCGCGCATGATCGCCACGTCGAAGCGGGCGAAGTGGTAGAGCTTCAGCCGGTCGGGATCGGCCAGAAGTTCCTTGAGGACCGGCGCGGAATAATCGCTGTCCGGCCCGAAGCGAACCAGATGCTCGTCGCCCGATCCGTCGGACAGTTGGACCAGGCACAGGCGGTCGCGGCCGGGGATCAGGCCCATCGCCTCGGTGTCGACCGCGATCGGCAGGCCGGGCGCGAACAGATCGGTGGAGGGCAGGTCTTCTTCGTGGAAATGGATCGCCATAACAATTCCGGTCTGATTGGCCGAAACGGCCTGAACCGCCCGTGACGACCTTCGTGGTTTGCTATCCCTCTAGTCGCATCCATGGCCCGCTTGCCAGCCTTAACCATGGAATCACTAGGAGACGCGCCATTTTTCCTGTACAGGCCACGCTGTGCGTGCAGCTGATTCTGCGCGTTCGGCCGGTTGCGCCAGGGGCCCAGCGCGTTGGTTTTTATGGTTACGGGGCACAAGAGAGTTTGGATTAGCATGGGTTTCGATCGAGGGCGTAAGGGTGACCGCGGTGGTCGCGGCCGTGACAAGCGCGACAGTTTCGGTGGTGGTGAAGAGTTCGCAAGCGCAAGCTATGGCGACCGTGGCGGTTTCGGCGGCGGCGGCGGCGGATTCGGTGACCGCGGCGGCTTTGGCGGCGGTGGCGGCTATCGTGGCGGCGGTGGCGGCTTCGGCGGCGGCGGAGGCGGTGGCTTCCGCGGCGGCGGTGGCGGCGGCGGCTTTCGTGGCGGCGGCGGTGGCGGAATGCCTCCCCAGGTCGTTGGCGAAGGCAAGGGCACCGTCAAATTCTTCAACCCGCAAAAGGGCTTCGGCTTCATCGTCCGCGACGATGGCGGTGAGGACGTGTTCGTCCACATCTCCGCTGTCGAGCAGGCCGGCCTGACCGACCTGGCCGACGGCCAGCCGCTGGAGTTCACGCTGGTCGATCGCGGTGGGCGCATCTCGGCGACCAACCTCAAAATCGAGGGTGAGCCGATGGAGGTCGTGCGTTCGTCGGCGCCACGCGAAGGCGGCCGCGAGGGCGGCTTCGGCGGCGGACCGCAGCGTCAGCTGACCGGCGAGAAAGCCCAGGGCACCGTCAAATTCTTCAATTCGATGAAGGGTTTCGGCTTCATTAGCCGCGATGACGGACAGCCCGACGCCTTCGTCCATATTTCGGCGGTGGAACGCGCCGGCCTCCCCACGATCAACGAGGGCGACCGGTTCGAGTTCGACATCGAGGTCGATCGCCGCGGCAAATATGCAGCGGTGAACCTGCAGCCGCTGTCAGAATAATCTTCCCAGCGGGGGGAGATGAAAAGCCCGTCCGGAACGATCCGGGCGGGCTTTGTCACGTCACCATCGCCAGCAGCGTTTCAACCCGGTCCGCCTCGTGCGCCGGCTTGTCTGTGCGGATCCGGCTGATCCGCGGAAAGCGCATCGCCAGGCCGGATTTGTGCCTCGTCGATTTGTGAATCGAATCGAACGCGACTTCGAGCACCAGGCTGCGATCCAGCTCCCGTACCGGGCCGAAGCGGTTGACCGTGTGGCTACGGACATGGCGGTCGAGCCATTTCAGCTCCTCGTCGGTGAAGCCGAAATAGGCCTTACCAACCGGCAGCAGCTCTCCGTCCTCCGTCCAGCAGCCGAACGTATAATCGCTATAATAGCTGGAGCGCTTGCCCGAGCCGCGCTGGGCGTACATCAGCACGCAGTCGGCGGTCAGCGGGTCGCGCTTCCACTTGTACCACAGACCGGTACGGCGTCCCGCCACATAGGGCGAATCGCGCCGCTTGAGCATCATCCCTTCGACACCCTCGCTGCGGACGCCGAGGCGCATGTCCTCGAGCGCTTCGAAACTGTCGGCGGATATAAGATCGGACAGGTCGAAGCGGGCGGGGTCGAGGCGCGGCGCGAACGCCTCCAGCCGTGCCCGCCGCTCGGCCCACGGCAATGGCCGCAGATCCTCCTCGCCCTCGAACAAGATGTCGTAGAGCCGGACGAAGGCCGGATACTGGCTCTGCATCTTGGCGCTGACGACCTTGCGGCCGAGCCGCTGCTGGAGCGCGTTGAAGCTGGCGGCGGCGCCGCCCTGGACATCGCCCCGGACCAGCAGTTCGCCGTCCAGCACGGCGGGAACGGCGAAGGCGGAAGCGATATCAGGGAAGCTGCCGCTGATATCGTCGCCCGTCCGGCTGTACAGGCTTGTCCGCCCGCCGGCATGGACCAGCTGGACCCTGATTCCATCCCATTTCCACTCGGCCGCATATTCGTCCAGCGAGACGCGGATTTCCTCCAGAGGATGGGCCAGCATGAAGGGCCGGAAGATGGGTACGTCCCTGGCCGTCGGTTGCGGCCCGCGGCCTTCGCCCCAGTCGAACAGCTCCTGATAGGGCGGCTTGAGGCCGTGCCACACTTCCTCGACCTGCTCGACGTCGAGATTGAACGCATCGGCCAGCGCCTGCTTGGCGAGCCGCGCCGAAATGCCGACCCGAAGCGCACCCGTTGCCAGCTTGATCAACGCATAGCGGCCCGATGCGTCCAAGTGGTCGAGCATCTCGGCCAGCACGGCCGGCGCATCCGAGCGGCTGATCTGCCGCAATTGCTCCACCACCTGCGAGATCCGGAGCGTGCCGTCATCGATCTCGCAGCGCTCGCCCTCGGGCCTCGGCCACAGCAGCGAGATGGTTTCGGCCATGTCGCCGACATAGTCGCGGCTCATGTAGAGCAGGACCGGGTCGACCCGCTCCTCGGCCATGGCGCGGATCTGGGCCGGCTTCACCGCCGGGATGTCGAGGGTGCCCGTGAGCGCCGCCAGCGCGAGCCCGCGGTCTGGATCCGGCGTTTCCTTGAGATAGTCGCCAATCAGCTTGAGCTTCGAATTGCGCGACCTGGTGTAGGTCAGGTCGTCGAGCAGCTGGGAAAAAGCGCGCATCGCCTCGCTACTATGCGCGAGGCGGCGAAAAGATGCCTAGTGAAGCCGCACCGCCAGCGCGGCGAGGATCGATTCGCGGTCGTGGGCCGCATCCTTGCTGTCCAGCGCCTCGTCCATGTGCTCGAGGCAGGCGCGGGTCGCGGCGACATGGCCGGGCATCAGCGCATGATGGGCGCCATAGTCCGCCAGGCCTTCCAGCGCGCTCATGCCATGCTCGGAAGCC
>DASWTR010000156.1:0-3060 GCA_036402035.1 Sphingomicrobium sp. | reverse complement strand
CGAGGTGTCGCGACCGGCTTGCCGTCCTCATAGGCGCGCAGGAAGCTGGCATCCATTGAGTAGCGCGGGAAGTTGAAGTTGTCGGGATCGCCGCCGAACTGAGCGGCTTGAGCTTCGGGCGCCCACACCAGCCGCACGTCGCTATATTTGCGGGAGGTGTAGAGCTTGTACTGGCCGCCACCGTAGAGCGAGACGACCTGGCAACGGTTCTTCGCCGTATCGGGGCAGCCTTCCTTCTCGAGCTGAGCAACAATCGCCGAGCGCGCCTTGACCGCCGCCTCGCCGGTGGAGGACCCGACGGCGGCCTTCACCTGCGGCGTCACGTCCTTGATCGAGGTGACGACCTCGGCCTGCTGGCCGGCGCATTTCTTCTCCTCTTCGCGGTTGCGGGCGGTGAAGCCGGCCTTGAGGATATTATTGTCGGCGGTCGATAGCTCCTCGACGCAATGTGCGACGCAATGATGGTTGGTGAGGATCAAGCCGGCGTCGGAAACGAAGCTGGCCGAACAGCCGCCGGTAAGGCGGACCGCTGCGGAGCGGACCTTGTCGAGCCAGGTCTGGTCCGGCGCCCAGCCATATGCCGTGCGCATCTTGGCGGCGGGGAAGGCATCGAAGGTCCACATGCCTTCGTCGGCCTTGGCGATCGATATGGGCAGCGAAACGGCGGTCAGGAAAGCAAGCGTGCGCGAAGCGACGGACATCCAACAAACTCCAGGGTTGCCAGCAGGTTGGCGGCACCCTGCACGAAAAAAGGCCCGGCGCAAGGGAAGCCCGGGGCCGGGCCTTTTCCGATTTGCAGTGACGGCTGGACTCTAGCTCGCCGATTTCTTCTCGATGACGTGCCGGAATTTCATCGGCCGCCCGGAACGGCGTTCCTCGCGCGTGACCTGGCCGTCCTTGTTGCTGTCCATCTTATCGAAATGCTGCAGCGCCAAGGCCTCGGCCTCGGCCAGCGTGATGCGGCCGTCCTGGTTGCCGTCGGCCAGAACGATCATCCGGTCGCCGAAGCCGCCACGATGCATGCGGAACGGGCGAGCGTGCGGTTCGCCAGCCGCTTTGCGATCTTTTCGCTCCTCACGCATGACGATCCGACGCTCAAGGCGATCCTCGCGACCCTTGGCGAATTCCTCGCGACTGATTGCGCCATTCTTGTCGGCGTCCAGCCGCTCGAAAGCCTCGTTGGGATCGCGCTTGAGCCGGCGCTCGATCCTATGGGCTTTCCTGTCTCCGCGCAGCTTACTGTGGACTTGGATGGCCTCGGCGGTGGTGATCGAACCGTCCCGGTCAGCGTCGATCCGGCCGAAATGCTCGCGAGCCAGCGCTACGGCTTCCGCGCGGGTCATGACATTGTCCTGCATCGGCCGGACGATTGGCGTCGCGGGTGTCGGTTGAGCGATCGGCGCGGTTTGCGCCAGCGCGGCAGTGCCGGCCAGAAGCGCGCCGGCCGCAATCATCAACTTCTTCACAGGGCGTCCCTCCTCAATTCGAAGCGAACAGACTACTCCGCCTAGCTGTATGCCGCTTGAACGGCAGGGATGATGGTGGCAAGGCGCGCGCCACTCCCAAGTATGACGAAGGAAGCGACCCAATGGCCGACAAGATCAACCGCGTCGTGCTCGCCTTTTCGGGCGGTCTCGACACGAGCGTGATCCTGAAATGGCTGCAGCAAACCTATGCTTGCGAGGTCGTGACCTTCACCGCCGACCTCGGCCAGGGCGAGGAGCTTGGCCCGGCGCGGCACAAGGCCGAGCTGATGGGGGTCCGCCCCAAGCATATCTTCATTGACGATCTTCGCGAGGAGTTCGTCCGCGACTACGTCTTCCCGATGATGCGCGCCAATGCGCTGTACGAAGGGCTGTACCTGCTCGGCACCTCGATCGCGCGGCCGCTGATCGCCAAGCGGCAGATCGAGATTGCGCGGGAAGTGGGCGCCGACGCCGTCAGCCACGGCGCGACGGGCAAGGGCAACGACCAGGTTCGCTTCGAGCTCGGCTATTATGCGCTGGCGCCGGACATCAAGGTGATCGCCCCGTGGCGCGAGTGGGACCTCACCAGCCGGACCGCGCTGATCGACTTCGCCGAAAAGAACCAGATCCCGGTGCCCAAGGACAAGCGCGGCGAAAGCCCCTTCTCGACCGACGCCAACCTGCTCCATACCTCGTCCGAGGGTAAGGTGCTGGAGGATCCTTGGGCCGAAGTCCCCGACTATGTTTATTCGCGGACCGACGATCTGGTTTCGGCGCCCGACACGCCAGAAGAAATCACGATCGAAGTCAAGGGCGGCGACGGGGTGGCGGTCAACGGCGAGGCGCTGTCACCTGGGGCTTTGCTGACCAAGCTCAACGAGCTGGGCAAGCGCCACGGCATCGGCCGGCTGGACCTGGTCGAGAACCGCTTCGTCGGGATGAAGAGCCGCGGCATGTACGAGACACCGGGCGGCACCATCTATCATGCCGCACACCGGGCGATCGAACAGCTGACGCTCGATCGCGGCGCGGCGCATCTCAAGGACGAGCTGATGCCGCGCTATGCGGAGCTGGTCTACAACGGCTTCTGGTTCTCGCCCGAGCGCGAGATGCTGCAGGCGGCGATCGACCATAGCCAGGCCAAGGTCGACGGCACGGTCCGCCTGAAGCTCTACAAGGGCGGGGTCCACATCACCGGCCGCAAGTCGCCCCACAGCCTGTACAGCGAGAAGGTCGTGACCTTCGAGGACGATGCCGGCGCCTAGGACCAGCGTGACGCCGAGGGCTTCATCAAGCTGAATGCGCTCCGCCTTCGCCTGCTCGGGAGGCGCGACGGCGTGTGATCCGCACGCCGCACCTCCTTGCCGACGCGCCCGCGGCCGCCGCGCTGCCCAAAGGCGCGCCGCGTCCCTGGTGGGAAGGACGCCCATTCGTCGCGGCGATGATCCTGCTGGCCTTCGTGCCGCTGATCTATCCGGCGAGTCCCCCGTTGGTCGACGTCGGCGGACATATGGGCCGCTATAAGATCGCTCTGGACGTTTGGCATAGCACGACGACCTTGCAGCAATGGTACAGCTTCCGCTGGCTGCCGATC
>DASWTR010000155.1:0-8278 GCA_036402035.1 Sphingomicrobium sp. | reverse complement strand
TCCCAGGCCGAGCGCAGCCTCGCCCCGTGCCGCGCCGGAGCGATGGAAACGGGCAAACACCTGATCCTGCTGCTCGGGCGGAATGCCGGGACCGTCATCGACGATGATGATCGTCGCGCTCTCTTCGTCGCCGCTGGCCTTCAGCCAGACATGCCCGCCTTCGTCGGTATAGGCGGCGGCGTTGCGCAGAATATGTTCGACCGACTCCCTCAGTCGCCGCGCGTCGCCGATGACGCTCCCCGCGCTCGGCTCCAGCGCCAGCTCCAGCTTCTGCTTCTTCTCTTCGACCCGGCCGCGAAGAGCTTCCGCCGCTGCCCGGCACATGCCGGCGATATCGACCCGTTCACGCTCAAGCACCACGCCCTTGGTATCGCCCTGGGTCAAGTCCAGCACGTCGTTGATCAGCTTGGACAGCCGATCGACCGACTCCAGGATCGCGCCGACATAATCCTTGGCGGAGCCGGGCAATTCGCCGGCATAACCGGCCTGAAGCATCTCCGCGAACCCGCCGATCGAGGTCAAAGGGGTGCGCAGCTCGTAGCTCATATTGGCGACGAAGTCGGTTTTCACCCGATCGGCTTCCTCAAGGGCTGTCGCACGCTCCCGCAACGCCGCCTCAATCCTGCTCGAGTCCGTCACATCGACCATGGTGAACAAGGCGTTCCCGTCGGGCAGCGGGACGGCCGCGAATTCGAAATGCCGCCCGTCGGTCAGCGAGACGCGTCCTGTCCCGGACTGGCGGCCGCTGGTGGTTGAACGCACCAGCTCGCGGACTTGCGCGGCGGCGGTCGGGTTGACCAGCCGTTTGGCCATTGCCGGAACCAGCTCGTCGACCCTTGGGTGCTCGGCAAGCCATGCTTCGTCCAAATCCCACAGCTCGCTGAACCGCCGGTTCCACAGGTAAAGCCGGCCGTCCGAAGCGAAGACGCTGATCACTTCGAACAGATTGTCGAAGGTCGCCGCGCGCACCCGAAGCAGCGTGTCCCGGGCGGAGGCAAGGCGCACCTGCTCCGTCCGATCCTCGAAGATCAGGCGCAGGCCGCCATCTGGCAGCGGCTGTCCCAGCAGCCGGAGATGGTCGCCATTGGCTAGGATCCAATCCTCCTCGATTGCCTCCTCGGGCGAGGTGAACCAGCCGCGCCGTTCCGCCTTCCATGCCGGGAAATCCCGGACTTCGGGCAGCCGGCCATTCTCGCGCATTCTTTCCAGGACGCGATCGAACTCGGGTTGCTCGCTCAGCCATTCGGGGTCGAGTTGGGCCATGATCGCGAACGGGCGATTGAAAAAGGCCAGATGGCGTTCGCCGTCGAACTGGACCGCGCCCGCGGCCATGCGGTCGGCCAGCTCGCGCTGCGATTCCTGGTGGTGGGCAAGTTCGATGCGCGCGTCTTCCAGGTCCTGGACGTCGATCGCGAAACCCGCCACCGCACCCGTCGGCAGCGGAACGTCGACGATCCGCAGCATCCGCCGCTCCTGGCCGATCGTGGCGGGTTGGGTGCGCGAATATGGCTTGCCGGATTCCAGCGCCCGCTCCGCTCCGGATCGGGCACTCTCGGCTCCGACCGCGTCGATCAGCTCCGCCCCTTTCTCGATCACCTCGGCGGCGTCCCGCCCCTCCACCGCCGCGACGAAGGCAGCATTAACCAGACCGAGGCTGAGGTCGGGGCCGCGGTACCACATCGGGAAAGGAGCACTTTCGATCAGGTGGGTAAGCGCGTCGAGCGCACCCTCGGTCTGTTGAAGACGGCGGGTCAGCTTAACCCGCGCTGCATCCGCATCGCTGATATCGAACAGCCAGACCAGCGCGGTGCCTGGTTTAGCCGGCGGTGGGGCCAGCGCGGCCCGCACTTCGACAACCTTGTCCTGCCCCGCAAGCCGGAGTTGGCGACGGACTGGCCCCGCCCCCAGCCGCACGTCGCCCAGCGCTACCGCCAATTCGTCGACATCCTGCCGATCGATGCCAGCATCAGCGCCGCCAGCGAGATCGGCGAGTTGCCGCGGAGCCGAGGTCAGGCCGAGGTCGCGGACCAGCTGCGCGTCGGCATCGACTGTCCCGTCCGCGTCGACGAGCATGGCGCGCGCCGGCGCTGCGTCGAGTAAGGAACGCATCGTCCTCGCGGCGCCGAGCACCGCTTGTGCTCTCTTCAACCGCCTCGCCGCCATGATCGCCAAGGCGGCGGCGAACACGACCCACAAGGCCGCAATGATGATGATCGCCGCAGCCGCTTGCGCGCTACCGATCATCTGCCGCCGCTTCGACCAGATATGTCCGCCACAAAACACCCCATTGAAGCTTCATAGAAAACCGGTCAGCGGAGACAAGCGCGCCCGCTAAAGACTGTGGCCGCAAAGCAACATCCGCGATGAGTCGTATGGCCGACCGTTGACTTCAATAGCCCTGGGAAGAAGGATTAACCCTGGGATGTCAGTATGCGCTCTCAACGGGATGTTGGGACAGCCACAAGGGGTTTTTTGAGTCATGAGCCTTCGAACCGACGATAATCGATTTTTGCGCGCCAGCCTGATGCTGGGTGCGTCAATGGCCGCGCTGGTCGCAAGCGCGCCGGCCTTCGCTCAAACCCCGCCGGAAGAGGCTCTGCCACCGGAAGAAGAAGTCGCTCCGACGGACACCGTCGCGGCGACCGCCCAGCCAGAGCTGGCTCAGGCCGACGCCACCAGCGAAACGATCGTCGTCACCGGCTCGCGCATCCGTCGCCCCAACCTGGAATCGGTGGTGCCGGTAACCTCCGTCAGCGGCGAAGAATTCTTTGAGACCGGCCAGACGTCGATCGGCGACACGCTGAACGAGCTGCCGGCCCTGCGCAGCACGTTCAGCCAGGCCAACTCGACCCGCTTCCTCGGCACCTCCGGACTCAACCTGCTCGATCTGCGGGGCCTCGGCACGAACCGTACGCTGGTGCTAGTCAACGGGCGCCGCCATATTGCGTCGAACGTCCTGGGTAATGCGGTCGAAGTCGACACCAACACCATCCCCACGGACCTGATCGAACGGGTCGACGTGGTGACGGGTGGCAGCTCGGCCATCTATGGCTCGGACGCCATCGCGGGTGTCGTCAACTTCATCCTCAAGCAGGATTATGAAGGGCTGCAGGTTCGTGGCCAGGGCGGCGTCAGCAAATACGGCGATGCCGGCAACTATTATATCAGCGTCCTCGGCGGCAAGAATTTCGCCGATGGTCGCGGTAACGTCGCGGTCAATTTTGAATATGCCCGGCAGGAGGATTTCTACGCGTCGCGGCGGGGCAAGTGCTTCAGCACCACGTGCACCTACGCCCGCGTTGATACGGATACCGATAACCAGGCCGATGGCGAACCGGATCGGGTCTATGTGGAAGATGTACGAAGCGCCTTCTATACCAATGGTGGCGCAATCAGCACATGGATCTGCTGTAATGTCCTGAACCCGGCCGATCCGCTAATCGGTGGCAGCGGTTCTTTCTACATTCCATATAAGTTCGAACCGGACGGCACGCTTATTCCGATTACGGGACAGCAGATCGGCGTACCCAGGTTCACCTCGCCCAACTTTATTGGCGGCAACGGAAACAACTTCCGTGACGGCAAGCAGTTCGGACTTTCGCCGACGCTGGACCGTTATTCGATCAACCTGATCGCACATTATGAGGTTTCGGACGCGGTCGTGCCTTTCGTCGAGGCGAAATTTGTCCGCACAGACTCTCTGGGCAATGCGTCGGGGCCGTTCTTCAGTCCTTCGATCGGGGAGACCTACCCCGCTGGCAATCCACGCGATCTTTTCGGGGAAGCTTTCGCGACACCGCGCGAATTCCTTTTCACCGACAATCCGTATTTGTCGGATCAAGCGCGTACATTGCTTGAAAGCGAAGGCATCAGCTACTTTTATCTCTATCGGAACTGGATTGAGCTCGGCAACCGCGAGGAGAAGGGTCGACGCGATACGTACCAGATTGTCGGGGGCGTTCGTGGCGGTTTCAACGACGACTGGCAATATGAAGTCTCGCTGAACTACGGGCAGCTGACCGAGCGGACCAAGATCCTCGGCAACATCAACACACAGCGCTATCTGCTCGCGTTGGACACGGCCGTGGATGGGTCAGGCAACATCGTTTGCCGCTCGCAGATCGACCCCACCGCGAGGTTGGCGCTACGCAACAACCTTGATCCAGCCTTCGCGGAGGCCCAGCTCGCCGCAGACGTCGCGGCTTGCGTTCCGCTGAATCCATTCGGTGAAGGCAATATCAGCCAGGGCGTGAAGGATTATATTCTCATGGATTCCCTGGCGAAGGGGAAGATCGATCAGTTTGTGGCGAACGCGTTCCTCGCAGGCGACACAAGCGACTTCTTGAACTTGCCCGGCGGCCCGATCGGCTTCGCTATCGGTGCCGAGCACCGCAGCTACGACGTCAGCTATAAGCAGGATGATTTCACTGCGGCCGGCATGACTTTTTATAATGCCATCCCCGATTTTGAGCCCCCAAGGTTCAGAGTGAATGAAATCTATGGCGAGATGCGCTTACCGATCCTGAAAGATCAGTTTATCGATGAGCTGACCGTGTCAGGCGCCGCTCGTTACGCCAAGTACAAGACCTTCGGCGGCGTTTGGGCTTACAACGTCGGCGCCGAGCTTGCTCCGACGCGCGATATCCGCTTCCGGGGCAACTACGCTCGTGCGGTTCGGGCGCCCAGCCTGGCCGACGCCTACACGCCGCTGGGACAGAACTTCACTCCGGCACCGGACGATCCCTGCGCATTGTCGAATATCAACAGCGGAAGCGCCTCCCGCGAAGCGAATTGCCGCGCTGCAGGCGTGCCGGAGGATTTCGACTTCGAGTATACCAAGTCGCTGGGCTTCCTCTCGGGCGGCAATGCGGATCTCGTGCCTGAAACATCGGACTCGATCACCATTGGTGGCGTGATTACCCCACGCTTCCTGCCGGGCTTCGCGCTGGCGGTCGATTATTACAACATCACGGTCAATGATGTTATTACCTCGCCGACCGCGCAGGAAGTCATTGACGCGTGTTACGACCTGCCCAGCCTGGACAATCCCTTCTGCGACCTCTTCCAGCGCAATCCAGGGCCAGGCCCCGGCCCACAAGGCGAGGAACCGGGCCGCATCCTAGAGAACAGCCTGGAGCTGGTGCCGCTCAACTACGCAAAGCTTAAAGTCCGCGGTATCGACGTGGACGTTAGCTATCGTACGAGGCTGGGCAACATCGGCGATTTGAACACGCAGCTCATCTACACGCACGTGTTCCAGAACGATCAGTTCCTCGATCCGACCGACCCGGGTCGTGCGGACCAGATCAACCTCGAGCTCGGCGATCCCAAGGATGCTTTCAACTGGAATACCAGCTTGAAGACAGGGCGGTTCACGTTCGGCTATCAGATGCGGTACATCGGCAAGATGTTGCTCAATACTGCCGAGTATGAATTCTTCTTCAGCAAGCAGGGCCGCGATCCGGAGGACCCGGATTGGGCGGAAGACCGTTTCTACAAGCCGCAGTTCTACCACGACATTCGGGCGTCGGTTGACGTCAATCGCGCTTTCAATTTCTATCTCGGCGTGGATGACATTACCAACAACCTGCCGCCAAAGGGTCAGACTGGTATCGGCGGCGGAAGCGGCATCTACCGCAACATCGGCCGCTTCTTCTACGCCGGCTTCGTCGCGAAATTCTAGAACTCGCGCGCGGTTAACTTGAGGGGCCAGGGCGTTTTCGTCCTGGCCCCTTTTCATTCGGCTGGCGCTTTACCCCTGTTTTCCGCATAAGCGCGCCTGCCTGCCACCGAGTATGAAATGAACAACAAATCCAAGTCCGAGAAGGTGAGCGTCGGCGAAGCTTTGGTCCATGCCCGCCGACTGCTGTCATCGCATCCCCAAAGAGCAGCCGATCAAGCTCGCGCGGTTATCCGGGCCGAGCCAGGCATCGCGGAAGCCTACCTGTTGCTAGCAATTGCACTGCGCATATCCGGGAAGCTGGATGAGGCTCAGCTTGCGGAGCAAACGGCAATAGATTGTGCCCAGAGAGACCCGGTGATCGAGCGCGCGACAGCTCAAGTCGCCCGCGGCGATTATGCTGCCGCCGATCGATTGCTGAGCCTTTATCTAACCGACACACCTAATGATCCCGTAGCAATCTATCTGCGCGGCCAGGTCCAGTTGGGGATCGGGCAAGCCCAAGAGGCCCGACGCCTGTTTCGGCGCTCACTAGCCTTAGCGCCCAGCTTCGATGCTGCCCGCAAGGATCTAGAAGCCTTACCGGCAGAAGCAGATGGAGACACGGCCATAGACGCTGCAGGAACTGTCGGACATGGTTTGGATTCAAACAGGTTCCTCGACGAAGAGCCATGGTTCACTTCGGAATGGGATTCCAACTCTGCCTCGGGCCAAACTGACTCCGATAAAAGTTGAAAAACGAGGCCGCGTTGAATGAGTGATCTGCCACCGGTCTGGGGTTCCAAGGAGGAGGCGCTGGCAAATGCGCGCCGCCTGCTTGCCTACGATCCAAATGCGAGCATTGAGCAAGCCGAAGTGGTGATCGCCCGCGACCCAGACTCATCCGAGGCGTATCGGCTGCTTGGGATGGCGCTACGACGCCTGGGAAGAGTGGAGGAGGCGAGCAGAGCGGAGGAAAATGCAATCGCTCTCGCCATGATCGAGCCAAAGCTTTTTGAAGCGATGATGGCAATGACGGAGCAAAACCTCCCGAAGGCCGAGCGGCTGCTTCGCGAACGCTTGCGCGATCATCCAGACGACGCGGCTGCATTACGGATGCTAGCTGAGGTAGCCGCTAGGACGGGCCATTTCGACGCAGCCGAGCGCCTGATCGGTCAGGCGCTCACGGTCGCACCATCCTTCACTGCCGTAAGGAACCTACTCTCGGCCGTGCAACGTGTACGCGACCGAGAGAAAGACGAGCCGTCGACCCAGCGCAGCTCCGTTGCCCTTGACGATGGGCTGAGTGGCGAGGAAATCTATGTTGACGCGGTGAAGCTGTACGACCGCGTGGTTGCCCAGTTCCCAGAACGCACGGAAAATTGGATTAGCTATGGCTATGTCCTTCGGATCATCGGGCGACAGGATGATGCCCTTGAGAAATTCCGCCGGGCTCTTGTAGCGCAACCATCGTCGGGCGAGGCTTGGTGGGCGATCGCTGACCTTAAGGCAGCCCGGTTCACAAAGGAGGATCTCGCGACGCTGACGTCTTTGGCCGCAGGTGCCGACGGACCAGCAACAAATCTCAGTCAACTCAACTTTGCGCTTGCCCGCGCACTTGAGCAATTCGGCAATTACAAGGATGCCTTCACACATTATGTAGAAGGCAATCGCTTACGAGCGCTGTCGAGCACACACGACCCTGACGCCGTCAGTCGCCACGTCGATCGGTCGATAGCGTTGTTCGACAAGGAGTTTTTCCACCGCCGCGATGGTGCCGGCGACGCCACACGCGATCCGATCTTTGTCCTCGGAATGCCGCGTGCTGGGTCCACCCTGGTCGAGCAAATCCTGTCCAGCCATCCGGCAATCGAGGGCGTCAGCGAGCTCCCCGACCTTCCAGGGCTGGCCAACTGGTTAGGTAATGGCAAGGAAGCTGGTTTCGAAGATACCCCCTATCTGGAGAAGCTGGCGGCGCTGCCGATCCAAGAGCTGCAACGCCTCGGTCGGGGCTACATCTGGAATTCAGGCCTCCGACGGCGATCGATGAAGCCGTTCTTCGTGGACAAAATGCCAAATAACTGGCTTCATCTCGGCCTGCTCCTGGCAATCCTTCCGAACGCCAAAATTATTGATGCTCGACGACATCCGCTTGCATGCTGCGTTTCGAACTTCCGACAATATTATGCCAAGGGGCAGGAGTTCAGCTACGATCTTAAGCATATGGGCCGGTTTTACGCCGACTACGTGCGGATGATGGCGCACTTTGATGAGCTAATGCCGGGTCGCATTTATCGGGTTGTCCATGAAGATCTGGTGGAGCAACCGGAATCGCAGATTCGAAAGCTGTTGGCCCATCTGGATCTCCCGTTTGATACCCAATGCCTGCGTTTTTACGAGAGCAAGCGCGCCGTTGGGACCGCAAGCTCCGAGCAGGTGCGGCGCCCCATCAACCGCGAGGGCCTCGATCAATGGCGTGCGTTCGAGCCTTGGCTTGGGCCGCTGAAGGACGCGCTGGGCCCGATCGTCGACTTTTACCCGGCCGTCCCGGGCATGTCCGACCGCTGAGGAAACCCGCCGCTGCGGCTGAATGTGGCATTAATGTAACAACAGCCTGAC
>DASWTR010000154.1:0-2236 GCA_036402035.1 Sphingomicrobium sp. | reverse complement strand
CGCAGCACCTCGCGGGCGAAGCGGCGCTGGTTGCCGCTGTTGCGGGCTGCATGGATCAGTCCCTTGGCCTCGTAGAAATGGACCGCCGACACGCGGATGCCACTGCGAGCCGCTACCTCGCCGACCGTCAGGTCGGGATGGGGTGAAGAAATTTCTGCCATGGCTCTTGACCTCAACTTAGGTTGAGGAACTATGTCATGGCCCTGCTGAAGACAAGAAGGGGCATTCTATGAGCGAGAAATCGCAGCTTTTCCGGTTCGATCAGGCGATGAAGATATTGGTCGTCGGGCGCGATCCGGTCGTGCTGGCGCTGGTTACCGAAGAGGTCCGCGCCGCCGGAATCGACGTCCGCGGCATGACCGTGGGCGAAGCCGACGGCGCGTTGACCGGCGCGTTCGACCTGATTGCATTTGGCGGCGGCATCACCCACGAACAGCGCAAGTCGCTCGAGCTGGAAGCGCGCTTCCACAACCCCAAAGTTCGCTTCCTGCGCGTCCATGCGCCGTTCGCGGCGTCGCAGGTCATTGCCGCGGCGCGCAACGAGGATGTGCCGCAAGTCGACCTCGGCGCCTATTTCGACCGCATCGGTTATCACGGCCCGGCCGAGCCGACGCTCGCCGTGCTGCGGGCGCTGCACGAGCTCCATCCGGCGGCGATTGCGTTCGAGGCAATCGACGTACTGCTCGACCGCGGCATCGACATTTCGCCGGCAGCGGTGGACGCCAAGCTGATCGAGGGCCGCCGCGGAGGCTATTGTTACGAGCAGAACGGCTTGTTCGCCCGGGTGCTGAAGGCGATCGGCTTCGATGTCGAAGGCATGGCCGCTCATGTACGGTGGATGGCGGAACCCGGCACGCCGCCCCCGCCGCTCACCCACCGCGTGATGCGCGTGACGATCGACGGCGTACCGTGGCTGGCCGACGTCGGTTTCGGCTCGGCCGTCCCAACTGCTCCGCTGAGGATGGACAGTATCGATCCGCAGCCGACCCGGCACGAGACCTTCCGTGTCGTGCCGATGGGTCCACAGCACCTGCTCCAGGCGCTGGTCGAGGACGAATGGAAGCCGGTCTACAGCATCGGCGCCGAGCCGTGGCTCGACGGGCAATATGAGATGGCCAACTGGTACACCGCGACCCACCCCAACTCGCACTTCCGCCACCGGCTGATCGTGACGCGCAGCACGCCGGAAGCGCGCCATATCCTCGCCGACGGCCGCCTCACTATCCGCAGTTCGGACGGCATCGCGGAGAAGCGCTTCCTCGACGCGGACGAGATCATGGCGGCGCTGGCGGAGATTTTCCTGCTGCCGGTCGAACCCGAGTGGTGGCCGATTGCCGAGCGCGCGGCTAAGGCGGTTGAAGCCGAGAAGCTGGCGGAAGCCGCATAAGAAATGCGCCGGAGTCCTCCGACTCCGGCGCACTTCCGTTCTACAAGGACCGATTACTTGATCCGGTCGACGTCGAGCTCGAGCACCCGGCCGCGAGAGTCGATCCTGCACTTGAAGGTCAGGTCGGCCGTCGGGGCGGCGGCAGCGGCGACCGAGCCGACCGTTCCGGCGACCGCGGGGACCCCGCTGGTGGCCGTGCCGCGGACGCGGACAAACCTCTTCTCCGCATCGGCGCGGGTGACGGTCAGGACGCGGGCGGTGCCTGGTACGCTGAGCGCGCCATAGTCGCTGCTCTTCAATCGGCCCTCCACGGCGGTCGAGCATTGCTGCGCGGCGAGCTGCGCCTGGGCGCCAGCCGCGCTGGCGGGGTTGATTTGGGCGATTGTGGGGGCGGCACCGGCCAGTGCCGCGAGGCCCACACCGCCGGCGAACATCTTCACCATGGTCATGGCCATTCTCCTTCTTTGGGGGATGAAGTTCTCGCCCGCTACAACGCGTCGGCCAGCCGACATGAGCCGTCACCCGTCGCGGCAGCCTGTCGAGCAGTCGCTCGGCCGTTCATCCAGCAGCAATTACGCGGGCCGAACGATCCGCCTCCTCCCAAAGAAAATGGGCCGGAGTCTCGCGACCCCGGCCCATCCGCTCCCGAAGGGAACCTCGTTAGTAACCGCGCCAGTAAGCCGAGCGGCGGTTGATATCGATGTCGCGGATGCGGCCGTCGTAGCGGACTTCGCAGCTCCAGCTGAGGTCCGCGCCGGCATCGTAGCCGTAGCTGCCGTAGCCGCGGCGGCCGTAACCGTCGTAGCCATTGTAGCCCGAGCTGGCGACGCCACGGACCTTGAGGCCGTA
>DASWTR010000153.1:0-2973 GCA_036402035.1 Sphingomicrobium sp. | reverse complement strand
GCGGTCGGCAACGGGATTTTGACGGTCGAGAATGAGGCGCAGGCGATCGCGCGGGCCGATCCGAAACATGCCAACAAGGGTGGCGGCGCGACCGAGGCGGCGCTGGCGTTGATGGAGTTGAGGGCGAAGTTCGCTTGAGCCGTCATCCCGCGCTTGACCCGGGATCCACCTTCTCGGATTTCCGCTACAGCGGGCAGGTGGACCCCGGCTCAAGGCCGGGGTGACGATTAGCAGATCTACGCCGCCGCCTGTTCCTCCAGCGCGGGGTAATCAACGTACCCCTGCGGTCCCCCGGCATAATAGGTCTTCGGATCACCCTCATTCAGCGGTGCATCGGTGGCGATGCGCTTCACCAGGTCGGGGTTGGCGATGAACAGGCGGCCAATGCTGACCGCGTCGGCGTGGCCGTCGGCGATGCGCGTGCGGGCGTCGGTCCAGTCATAATCGCTGTTGATGACGATCTTGCCCGAATAATGCTGTCGCATCGCCGGGCTGACCGGGGCGGTTGGGATTGAACCGGCCGCGGTCGGCTTGTCGGGCTCGCGCAGCTCGATCCAGGGCACGCTCAGCTCCTCGAGCGTTTTGGCCAGTTCGGTGAAGAGCGGAATGGGATCGCTATCCTCGACGCCCTGCACCAGGATGTTGGGAGAGAAGCGGATGCCGACGCGATCGATACCAATCTCCGAGCCGACCGCCTGAAGTGTTTCGCGGGCGAAGCGGACTCGATTCGCGGCGGTCAGGCCATATTCGTCGTCGCGGTGGTTGGCGGAGGTGCGCAGGAACTGGTCGATCAGATAGCCATTGGCACCGTGCAGCTGGATGCCATCGAAACCGGCGGCGACTGCGTTGCGAGCTGCGCGGGCATAATCGTCGAGAATCCTCCCGATGTCTTCGCCCGTCGCTGCGCGCGCTTCGACATAGGGCTTCTTGCCGTCGTAGGTGTGGGCGAAATCGGGAGCGGTAGTGGCCGAGGATGAGACCGGCTGACCCCCGCCGAGGTCGGGGTGGACCAGCCGCCCCATGTGCCACAGCTGCGCGACGATCCGGCCGTCAGCCTTGTGCACCGCCTCGGTCACGCCCTTCCAGCCGTCGACCTGCGCTTCGTTCCACAAGCCCGGCGCATTGGGCCAGCCGAGGCCTTCGCGGGTGATGCCGGTGGCCTCGGAGATGATCAGGCCGGCGCCCGCCCGCTGCGCATAATAGCGGGCCATCAGCTGGTTGGGGATTGCTTCGCGCCCGGCGCGGGCGCGGGTCAGCGGCGCCATCATGATTCGGTTGGGAAGCTCGAGTCCGCCGAGCTGGAGAGGTTGGAAGAGGTTCGCCATCAAAAAATGCTTTCCACTAATCGGGCCGCTCCCCAGCTGCCGTGCCGAGAGATAGTTTCGGTTCGAAACTGGTCAATCGCCGAAAATTCTGCGCGCTCCATAAACCGGCCTTATGGATCGCGCTCAGCTTGCCGCTTCCGCGCGGGCGGGTTTCGCCCTAGGGGCGGCGTGTGACAAAGGAAAAGTCCCAGTCGCTGGCCTTTATCGCCCTGCTGGTCGGCAATCTCGCGCTGGCCTGCGGGCCCTTCCTGGTGCGCAACAGCGGGGTCGGGCCAGTCGCGGCCGGGTTCTGGAGACTGGCGCTGGCGCTGCCCTTCATGTGGGCGATCGCCTGGATGTTCCGCCAGCCGGTGCACATTCCCCGCAAGGCGGCGACCATCGCCGTGGCGTTCGCCGCCTTCTTCTTCGCGGCCGACCTTGCCGCCTGGCATGCGGGCATCCTGCTGACCAAGCTCGGCAATGCGACCTTGTTCGGCAATATCTCGAGCTTCTTCTTCGCCGCCTGGGGCCTGTGGCTCGTGCGCAAATGGCCGTCGGTGCTGCAGGCGGTCGCGCTGAGCCTGGCCGCGCTGGGCTGCGCCCTACTGATGTGGGGCAGCGCCGAGCTGTCGGCGGCCAATTTGCGAGGCGACCTGCTCGCGGTGCTGGCCGGGCTGCTCTACACCTTCTACCTGATCCTGGTCGAGCGGACGCGGGGCGAGCTGCAGCCGCTGCCGTTGCTGTTCCTGGCCAGTGCATTTGGCGCGGCGATGCTGCTGCCCGTGTCGCTGGCGCTTGGCGAGCAAATCTTCCCCGACAATTGGACCGCCATCGTCGCACTGGCAATCTGCAGCCAGCTGATCGGCCAGGGGCTGCTGGTCTATGCGCTCGGCCATGTCCCGCCGCTGGTGGTGGGGGTGGCGATGCTGACCCAGTCGGCGCTGTCAGCAGCGCTGGGATGGATCTATTATGACGAGACTCTGACTCCGCTGGATTTCCTCGGCGCGGCGATGATCGTGGTCGCGCTGATCCTGGTCAGGCTTAAGCCCAAGGGCGAGCCCGGCTTGCATGAGCCGGTCGCGGCGCCCAATTAGCCGTCATGCCGACGCCCCTAGAGTCGATCCGCCTCAAGCTCGCCCTGCCGGTTGGCGAGAATGCCGCATTCGACGGCTGGAACACCAAAGCGGTCGAGGCCGCAGCGACGCAGACCGGGATCGACTTGGCACAGGCTCGGCTCGCCTTTCCCAAGACCCAGGCGGAGATGGTCGACACCTATATCCAGGGCGTCGATGCGGCGATGGAAGCGGAGTTCACGGCCGAAAGGATCGCGGCGATGAAGGTCCGCGACCGGATCCGTTCGCTGATTTGGTACCGGCTCGAGATGATGGCCCCGGCGCGCGAGGCGGTTCGAACCGGCCTGTCGATCCTGGCGATGCCTCAAAATCTGCCGCTGGCGCTGAAAGCCGGGTGGCGCTCGGCGGACCTGATGTGGCGCCTGGCTGGCGACACCGCGACCGATTATAATCATTACACCAAGCGGCTGATCCTGTCGGGTGTCTATGCCTCGACCTTGCTCGCCTGGCTCGACGACCAGAGCGAGGGTTGGGTCGAGACGGCCGCCTTCCTCGACCGCCGTCTGGCTGACGTGATGCGGTTCGAGAAATGGAAG
>DASWTR010000152.1:0-7624 GCA_036402035.1 Sphingomicrobium sp. | reverse complement strand
CCAGCCTGACGCGTCGCCCGATCGAGCAGCGCCGTCGCGTCGGCTGCGCGCCCAAGCCGAAGCGCGGAAATGCCCGCTCGCTCCAGCAGCAGCGGCTCGTCGGGATGACTGGCCAACAAGCCGCCATAGATTCGGATCGCCTGGTGATAGTCACCGCTGGCATAGGCCAAATCGGCGAGCAGCCGGTCGACCGGCTCGCCCTTCACTCCGGCGGCCAGCGCCACGCCGAGAATCTGGCGAGCCTGATCGAGCCGGCTCGCGGCAATCGCCTGTCCAGCATCGGCCAGCGACACCTGCGACGCGGCGGCCTCCTGCCCATGGGCAGCAGCGGGAGGCGGCGCCGGGCCCGCCAGCGCCAGCGACAGCGCCAGCCCGAGGATCATGCAGCGGGCCTGAGCGCCAGCTCGCGGGCCGCATCACGGCCGAGCAGGATCGTCACGCCCGGCTTCGATTCCTTCCGCCGCTCGAGCGCGAAGCCGAACTGCGCCGCGAGCCGTTCGGCCCGGCTGGCATCGGCCTGCGAATAAACGATTGCGCTCCGCTTGCGGACCGCCGGTGCGTCGCCGATCCGGGTTCCGCCAAAGCCGCGTCCGGCCAGAAACACCCTGGTGCGAGCAGCCAGGCCCTGGACCCGGGCTGCATTCAGCAAAGTGACCGTCGGCTGAAGCTTCTTGTCGAAGCGGATGGTGGTGCTGGTCGCGGTCCGCGCGATGGTCTTGGCCTCCCACCGTAGCGGTTCGGACCTGGTCACCAATGCGACCTCGCGCAGGGACAGGCGCTCCAGCCTTACGCCATTACCGGCCGGACGCTCAACCGCCACCGGCACGGAGGGCGGCGGCGCGAGGGCGACCGTCACACTCTGGGCCGGTGGCGGCGGCAGCACGGGAACCGAACCTGGTACATCGCGCGCCGCCTCGGGGGCGACGACGCGCGCGACCAACTCCGCTTTTACCCGTGCGGCTTCTTCACGCTGCCCCTGCGCCTCCAGGGACTCGGCGAACATCGAATAAATCTCCGTATTGGCGGGAGTGATAGCCAGCGCCATCTCGTAATGACGACGCGACAGATCGGCCCGGCCCATCCGCTCATAGCATTGAGCGAGGCCCATCAGCGCATCGACGCTTTGCGGATCCTCGCGCAGCGCCTTGCGGTAAGCCTCGATCGCCAAGCCGACATTGCCGAGGGCAAGCTGGCCATGGCCTTCGCTCACCCGCCCGGCGGCTGGCTGACGCCCTTCGGCCAGTGCGGACTTGATCGACCGCACTTCGACCGTGCTGGTGCTGCAGGAAGCGATGGCAATCGAGCCGATGGTCAGCGAAAGTGCTGCTTTTTTCATTTGCCCCCCAAACCTATAGCGCCGGTATAACCTGCCGCATGACCCGGATTACGGCCGGCAGCATCAGCACACCGATCATCACCGGCAGCATGCAGGTGACCAGCGGCACGGACAGCAGCACCGGCAACCGGTGCGCTTTTTCCTCAGCGCGCATGCGGCGGCGCTCGCGCATCTCGGCCGCATAAGTGCGCAAGGTTTGCGCGATTGAGGAACCCAGCTTGTGGCTCTGGATCAGCAATGTCGAGAAGGCGCGGATTTCGTCGGCACCGGCGCGATCGGCCAAGCGGCGCAGTGCGTCCTCCTGACTACGGCCGGCGCGAAGCTCGAGCACCACCGCGCCGAACTGTTCGGCCAGCAATGGATGCGACCGGGTCATCTCCATGCCGACCCGGCTGAACGCGGCCTCAAGTCCCAGCCCCGCCTCGACGCAGACCAGCATCAGGTCGAGCGCATCGGGGAAGCCGTTGATGATCTTCTGTTGGCGGCGGTCGGCCTTGGCGCGAATGAACACGCTCGGCAGATAGAGACCGAGCAAGGCCGCTATGCCGCCGACAATGTAAATTTTGGTCAGCGACGGCGAGCTTCCGCCGGCCCACAGGAAGGTCAGGGCGAGAACCGGAAAGCCGATCACCGTCGCCAGCCGCACCAGCGAGTAGACGCGCGGCGCATATTCCTGGGTGTAGCCGGCGGAGACCAGGCGGCTACGCAAGGTCGCGTCCTTGGTGTCTACCAGCGGGATGCCGGTTTTCTCGATCGCGGTAACCAGCGCGATCCAGGCGCCGCGGGCGTCGTGAACGCGAAGGCCTGCGCCAACCGCCACGTCGGGATCGCCAGTGCTTGGCCCGCCCTCGACCAGCCGGTCGCGGACCCGCTGGCGCTCGCCGATCATGCTTGCGACGCCCAGCGCGACACCGACAACCGCGATGAACAGCAGCAGCAGGAGGGCGTAGCGCCCGGCATCGCTGGCGAGAATCTCGGTCACGGCGCTATACCTTCAGATCGATCATGCGCCGGATCGTCACGAACCCGATCGCATAAAGGGTGAGAAGCACGACCCAACCGGGCAGGAAGGCCGGATCGTCGGCAACGTCGAGGTAAAATTTCGGGTTGCCGAGGAACAGCAGTGTGAAGGCCAGCACGGGCAGCGCCGTCAACATGGTCGCGGTCATCCGCCCTTCGCTGGACAGCGCGCGGACCTTGAGCATCATCGATGCCCGTTCGCGGATCACCTGGCTCAGATTCTCGAGGATTTCCGCCAGATTGCCGCCGGTCTCATTCTGGACCGAGAGGCTGACGACGAACATCCGCATGTCGTCCAGATCCCAGCGATCGGCCATTGCCGACAGCGCGTCGCGCAAATCGGCGCCATAGGTCACCTCGTCGACCACGATGCCGAACTGGCTACCGATCGGGTCGGGCATTTCTACCGTCAGCAGATCGAGCGCGGCCGCGATCGGGTGACCGGCCCTCAGGCCGCGCACGAACACGTCAAGAGCTGTCGGAAACTGGTCCTGAATTTTCTTGCGCATGCGGTTGGCGCGAAACTGAAGGAACAGCAGCGGGATCCCGGCCCCCAACAGGAAAGAAACGGTCGCCAGCATCAGGACCCGGCCGGAGCCAAGCGCGGCGCCGGTCGCCAGCATGAACATGACGATTGCGAAGAAGATGATCACCGGCGTCGCGACCAATATTGCCATCAGCCTCCCAGTCGGAACCGACACGCCCGCGGCCATCAGCATCTTTTCGAAGCGCACCGCCGGTCCGGCGATGAATTCAGGCAGATTTTCCGGAATGGTGGACGCCTGTCGGCGCAGCAACTGCATCGCCTGGCCGCGCGAGACGCCCCGGCTGATCAGGTCGAGCCGTTGATTGATTGCCTGGGTTTCCAGTTTCCGCCCGACGAAAATCGAGACGATCCGCTCGACCAGGAACACGACCGCGGCGAATATCAGGATCAGGACGAGCGCTCGGAGCCAGACCTCGTTCATGCGTCGAAATTCCTCTCTGGCCGGAACAGGTCGGGCGACAGGGTGACGCCATGCGCCATCACCTGCTCCAGGAAGCGGGGGCGGATTCCGGTCGCTTCGAAGCGGCCCTGCACCATGCCATCCGTCCCGACTCCGGTCTGACGGAAACGGAAGATTTCCTGCATGGTGATGACCTCGCCCTCCATCCCGCTGAGCTCCGACAGGCTGATCAGCTTGCGGCGGCCGTCGCTGAGGCGCGCAACCTGCACCACCACATGGATGGCCGATCCGATCTGGGCGCGCGCGGATCGGGCAGGAACATCGATCCCGCTCATTCCGATCATCTGCTCGATACGGCTGAGCGCATCGCGCGGCGTATTGGCGTGGACGGTGGTCATCGACCCGTCGTGGCCGGTGTTCATCGCCTGGAGCATGTCGAATGCCTCGCCGGCGCGAACTTCGCCGACGATGATCCGGTCGGGCCGCATGCGCAGCGAGTTCTTGACCAAATCGCGCTGAAGGATCTCGCCCTTGCCCTCGATGTTGGCTGGGCGGGTCTCAAGGCGCGCCACGTGCGGCTGCTGCAGCTGAAGCTCGGCCGAGTCCTCGATCGTCACGATCCGCTCGCGCGTATCGATGAACGCCGACATGGCGTTGAGCATGGTCGTCTTGCCCGAGCCGGTACCGCCGGAGATCAGGACGTTGAGCCGCGCCGCGACGATCGCCTTCAGCACTTCGGCCACTTGCGCCGGAACCGAGCCGATCTCCGTCAGGCGTGCCAGGCTGATCGGCACCTTGGCGAATTTGCGGATCGACAGCAGCGCGCCGTCGAGCGCCAGGGGCGGCACCACCGCGTTGACGCGGCTGCCGTCGGCCAGGCGCGCGTCGACCATCGGCGCGGACTCGTCGACGCGGCGACCGACCGCGGACACGATCTTCTGGATGATCCGGATAAGGTGCCTCTCATCCTTGAACCGCACCGGCGACGGCTCGAGCACGCCGTAGCGTTCGACGAACACGCTGTTGTGTCCGTTCACCAATATATCGGTGATGGTCGTGTCCTTGAGCAGCGGCTCGAGCGGCCCGAGCCCCAGCAGCTCGTCGAGGACGTCGTCGACTAGCTTGCGCCGCTCGGCATGATTCAGGGCGTGCCGCTGTTTGTCGAGCTCCTCGAGGACGATGTCGCCGACCTCGTCCTCGATCTGCTGGCGCGACATGGTCTCCAGTGCCGACAGGTTGATCAGTCCCAGCAGCCGCTGGTGCAGCTCCACCTTGAGGTCGGTGTGCAGTTCGTGCTGGGCGAAAGCACCGGCGTCGCCGGTGGTGACCAGCCGGCGCTCTTCCTCGGTCCGTTCGGCCACCTCTTCCGGCGAGACCTGGTCCTTGGGCTTGCGGATCTGCCACATGATCAGTGCTCCAACCCAAGGGCGGCAGTGACGCCCTGTTCCATCGCGTCGATATCCTTCACCAACGCGCATTTGCGCTTGATTTCGGTCAGCGGCACACCGCGATCGATTGCCTGGCTCATTGTGTCATGATCGTTGGCGATGCTGAACGAGACCGGCCGCTTCAGCACCCGCTCGGCATCGGCCAGCGACACATTCTTGAAGAAGCTCTTCTCGTTACGATTGATGATCACGCGCACGTCCAGGTTGTGCAAATCCTGGCTGCTCAGCAGGTCGAGCTGCCGCCGCGCGCGGTGGAGGCTCGACACCCGCAGCTCGGTCACCATCAGCACCACATCGGCGCGCGCCAGCAGCGACAGCGACCAATTGGTCCAGTTCGCGGGCAAGTCGACGAACACCGTGCCGAACTCGGCGGTTGCAAGGTCGAGGATCGTCACCAGCTGGTCGCTGGTCATCATCTCCAGCGGCATGATTTCGCGCGGCGCGGACACCACCCGAAGGCCGCTGGGGTGCTGGGCCGCGACCGACCGCAGCATCTCGCCATCCAGGCGCTTGCCCGCCTCCAGCAGGTCGGAGAAGGTCAACGCCGGCTGCAAACCGAGCTGGAGCGCGGCGTCGCCGAATTGCACGTCGAGGTCGAGCAGGCAGCATTCGCGTCCAGCCCCCCGTTCCTTGTCGGCGAAACGGGTCGCCAGCTGGGTCAGCAGTGCCGTGGCGCCTACCCCGCCCTCGCTTTTAATTATCGCGACGACTTTCTGGTAACCCGCCTTCGCCCGTGGACCCTGGGCCGCGGCCATTCGACGGATCGGGTCGAGGGCGGTTTCAAGCTCCTGAGGGTCGAGCGGCAGCGGCACCACATCGTGCGCCCCGGCCCGGACCAGCGAGCGCACGAAGGCGAGCGACGGATCATAAGCGGCGGCGATCAAGGGTACCGGCCCTTCCGCCAGTTTCTTGAACCGGGCGACTGATGCTTCGTCGCTCTCAGTGACCTGAACGACCGCGGCTGCGGCGCCAGAAAGGACCGACGGGTCGACGTCATCGGACGGCCCGGTCAGGACCAAGTCGAGCGGAAAGCCCGAAGCCTTGGCGCCGACCAGCGCGCTGGTGTCGCCGTCCACGCCAGCCAGCAGCAGCCGGACGGGCGCCGGACCCGTATCGGCCATCCACTGGGTGCTGGAACGGTCAGGAGAATGTACGCTCATCATAACCTCAATTCGACTGGCTTCCGCTGCTGTCTTCAGCAGTCAGGGTGGTGCGGAAGGTAGGGAGATCGAATGCAACCATGCCGAACAGCATCAGCGGGTTGAATTTCACACCAATCAGTTCGACCGTGACCAGGGGCGCGATTTCCATGCCGTTGGGGTCGCCGGCGAAGCCAAGACCGGCGCCGCGATACGTAATTCGGACATTACTTTGGGCAATGTCCTCCTTCATGAACTTCATCCGCTCGAAAACGCGGGAGAACCTTGTCGAGTAGTCCGCCGGCGCCGCCACGGTAGGGCAAGTTCCGGATATGCAGCTACAGCCGGTATTGGTGCACCGGAGTTCGCCGAGCGCTGCGGCCGGGATTACGTCGCCTTGGGTCAGGGTCACGCCGCCAACGATAGTGCCGACGTAACTCTTACTCGCCAGCCCCCCGTCCAGGACGTCGGTGACAATCGCGACCCGCGCACCAGCTTGCGTCGCCTTTTCGGCCTTGTTGACCTCCCACAGGTAGCGGCCACCATCGATAATCCCGAACAGGAATAGGATGAGCAGCGGCAGCACCAGCGCGAACTCGGCCGCGCCGGCGCCGGAGCGATCAAAGAATAACCGCCGGATCATATGCCCATCACTGCCGCCTCTTGGCGGGCATTGAGGCTGAATCCGACGCCGGAGAATCCAAACGGCGCGCCGATTACCGGACTGTAGGGGACCGTGGCGGACACAGTCACAACCGGCGCCCCCGCGAGAGCCAGCTCATCGTAAATGCCGCTCATATTCTCGGTAGTATTGCCGATGGTAGTGGCGCTCGCCCGGCAAACTTCGCTGACACTGATCGTGCTCGCCGCCCAGTTGATCATGCGATCGTCCCCGCCCGTCAGCAGCATCGTTTGAACAAGCTCCCGGGTGTTGTCCCGGACGGTCGCGCTGGGCTCACCACTGCAATCGTAGTTTGCGAAGCCCTGCCGCGCCGCATAGCGGGCACCGTCGCGGACGGCCTTCGTCAGGATATGCTCGTTATACATGAAATGGCCGAGCTCGACCGAACCGATCAGAACGACCAGCAACAACGGCATGACCAATGCCAATTCCGCTGCCGCGGTACCGCCGCGGTTACGCATCAGGCGACACATGTGCGTCATTTGATTAGGTACGGCACGTCGCGCCGTACAACTTGCGGGTTGGTCGGCGCATTGCCACCAGCAGTCGTTTCACGGATGATCTCGACATAGATGTCTCCCGCGGAGGTGCGCGGTCGCGCCAGAGACGGCTCGACGAAGAACACCTCGACCCACTTGGCAACCGTTACATTCTTTGACTGGCCCTGGACGGTCTGCGCCTCGCAATTGACAACCGCCACCGCCGAGATGCGCCGGTCGAGCTGGCTGGCGCTGGCGCCTACACCGGTGTGGGGTGGTACCGGTTCGCCATAATGGGTTCGAGTGACGGTTTTGCCTGGGGGATTGGGGTCGGTCCAGGTGAATGAATAGGGATCGAGTTCGCCCGCAGCGATTTCCCACAGATAGACCTGATAGCGTGTGATCTTATCGAGATTGGTTATCCCGTTGGCGGTGGCGAACGCGATCAGCGATGGGATGGTCTTCCAGTTCGCGTTTGGCACGGTCGGAGTCGGACTGCCGAGCAACGCCTTGTGATTGACGAAGAAATAGAGATTTCGATCCCACACGCCATCGCCCATCCGGCCGCCGGTG
>DASWTR010000151.1:0-4652 GCA_036402035.1 Sphingomicrobium sp. | reverse complement strand
CTGGCTGATGGTGCGTAGCTCCGGCACCTATCTCTATGTTCCGTTCGTGCAGGGCGCGGTGATCGACCTGAGCTGGGGTTATATCGCGTTCGGCGCCTTCGTCATCGTCGCGTTCGGCAATGCGGTGAACCTGACCGACGGACTCGACGGCCTCGCCACCATGCCGGTCATCATCGCCGCGGTCGCCTTCACCCTGATCGCCTATCTGGTCGGCAACGCTATCTATTCGGAATATCTCGGCATCCCCAACGTGAAAGGCGCGGGTGACCTCACCGTCCTGCTGTTGGCGATCGTCGGCGCGGGGCTGGCCTTCCTCTGGTTCAATGCGCCGCCCGCAGCGGTTTTCATGGGCGACACCGGAAGCCTGGCCCTGGGCGGGGCGCTCGGCGCGGTGGCGGTCGCGACGCATCACGAGTTCGCACTGGTGATCATTGGTGGGCTATTCGTGCTGGAGGCGGTCAGCGTCGTCGTCCAGGTGTTCTGGTTCAAGCGCTACGGCAAGCGCATCTTCCGCATGGCGCCGATCCACCATCACTTCGAGCATCTCGGCTGGAGCGAGCCGACGGTCGTGATCCGCTTCTGGATCATCAGCTTCATCCTGGCCCTGGCCGGTTTGAGCACGCTTAAGCTCAGGTGATCACGGCAAAGGCCTTCGCTGGAAAACATTACGCCGTCCTCGGGCTCGCCCGCTCGGGACAAGCGACTGTCGAGGCATTGCTGGCGAGCGGGGCCAGGGTGACGGCCTGGGATGATAAAGAGGACGCGCGGGCGCAGATCCTCCCCGTACCGGGGAAGATTTAACGGTCGCCAACCTCAGCGAGGCCGACCTCAGCCAATTCGACTCCATCGTGGTCACCCCGGGCCTCCCGCTCAACCGCCACCCGATCGCGCAGCGCGCAAAAGAAGCGAACGTCGAGATCATCGGCGATATCGAGCTGTTCGCGCGGGCGCGGGCGCAGCTGCCGGCGCACAAGGTGGTCGGGATCACCGGTACCAACGGCAAGTCGACCACCACCGCGCTGGTCCATCACATCTTGAAGACCGCGGGCGTGCCGACGGAGATGGGCGGCAATATCGGCCTGCCGATCCTGGCGCAGGATCCGCTCCCGGAAGGCGGAGTCTATGTGTTGGAGCTGTCGAGCTACCAGCTCGACCTGACCAAGAGCCTCGACTGCGACGTCGCGGTGCTGCTCAACATCACGCCCGACCATCTCGATCGGTATGAGAGCTTTGAAGCATATGCCGCGTCGAAGGGAAGATTGCTGAAGATGCAGCGCGGAGATCACTTTGGCCTGATTTCCTGCACAACCGAGGCGGCCCTTGCACAATGGCCTGAAGAGCGTCCGGATAACATCGGACTTATTGCGTTGGAGCCTTGGGTTGACGTCCTCAACAAGTATCCCGCGCTCCCTGGCCCCCACAACCTCGAGAATTTGGCCGCTGCATATTATGTGTGCGCGCAGCTGAGGCTGGACGACGCTGATGTGGAAAAAGGCCTGCGCACCTATCCCGGCCTGCCTCACCGCATGGAGCGCATCCGCGAGAAGGCCGGCGTCCTCTTCGTCAACGACAGCAAGGCGACCAATCCGACCGCGGCGGCGCCGGCACTGGCCGCGTTCGAGAAAATCCGCTGGATCCTCGGTGGGCAGGCCAAGACCGACAATCTCGACGAATGCGCGCCGCATTTCGGGCATGTGGTCAAGGCCTATACCATTGGCGAAGCGGGAGAAATGTTCGCCTCCCTCTTGTCGCCGCATATGGACGTGGCAGAGTGCGTGACGCTGGATGAGGCGGTTCGCGCTGCCGCGTCGGAGGCGGAGGCGGGCGAGACGGTGCTGCTGTCTCCGGCCTGCGCCTCCTTCGACCAGTTCCGGGATTTCGAAGCGCGCGGCGAGGCGTTCCGCGCTGCGGTGGGGGGATTATGAACCAGCAAACAATCAGCGGCAAGATCAAGGCAACCACCGCCTGGGCCGACCCGAGCCGCTACGGCCGCTCCGACCGCTCGCCGGCCGCCCGCTGGTTCTGGGAGATCGACCGGGTTTTGCTGTTCATGCTCGCCCTGCTGATCGGCATCGGCCTGATCGCGGTCGCGGCTGCCAGCCCCGCGGCGGCGCAGCGCTATTCGGGCGGGTCGGTGCGCTTCGCCGAGCTTCACTATTTCTACCGGCAGATCGCCTGGATCGCGCTGTCCATTCCGGTGATGATCGTCATTTCGATGCAGCCGCGCGAGAGTTTGAAGCGGCTGTCGCTGATCGGTGCGCTGGTCTGCGTGGTCGCGCTGGCGCTGGTGCCATGGCTTGGCGCGGAGGTGAACGGGGCCAAGCGCTGGCTCAACCTCGGCGTCGGTCAGTTCCAGCCGTCGGAATTTTTGAAGCCCTTCTTCGTGGTCGGCATGGCCTGGCTGTTGAGCCTCAAGGAGAGCGACAAATCGCTGCCGATCTTCAGTTTCTCCGGCTTGCTAGTGGGGGTGGTCGCGGTGCTGTTGATGCGCCAGCCCGACTTCGGCTCGACCATCATTTTCGCCGCCGTGTGGATCGCAATGCTGGCGATCGCGGGCCTGAACCTGCGAATCCTGATCGGATTGGGCGTCGCGGCGGTGATCGGGGTGGTGTTGGCCTATTTCTTCTACGACGTCGCCACCGCCCGGATCGATGCTTTCATCTTCGGTGAGGGCGACAATTTCCAGACCGAGAATGCGATGCGCACGCTGACCGCGGGCGGGTTGTTCGGGATGGGTCCAGGGGCGGGGACGCGCAAGTTCGGGCTGCCCGAGCCGCATACCGACTATATCTTCTCGGTGATCGGCGAGGAGTTCGGGCTGATCGCGTGCCTCGTCATCGCCTTGCTCTATCTCGGCATCGTCGCGCGGGTGCTGATCAAGCTGCTGGACGAGGAATCCTCGTTCGCGATCCTGGCCGCAGCCGGGCTGGTGATCCAGTTCGGGTTACAGGCGCTGATTAACATGGCGGTCAACGTACAGATCGCGCCGTCCAAGGGCATGACCCTGCCGTTCATCTCCTATGGCGGTTCGTCGATGCTGGCCCTGTCGATCGCAATGGGATTGCTGCTCGCCTTCACCCGGCGAAACCCCTATCTGACCCGCTCGCCCTATGTGGTGAAATGGGGCGGGGAGCAGATCGCTAGATGAACATCACTTTGGCTGCCGGCGGGACCGGCGGGCACATGGTTCCGGCCCACGCACTCGCCGCCGAGCTGAAGAAGCGCGGCCACGGCGTGATGCTGGTCACCGACGAGCGCGGGGCCAAGATCCCGGCGCTGTTCGAGGACGTGCCGACCCATATTTTGCCCGCGGGACGGCTGGGCGGCGGGCCGATCGGCTGGCTCAAGGCGTGCGGGGCGGTGCTGGAGGGGCGGCGGCAGGCCAAAGCGCTGTACCGAGAATTCACGCCGGACGCGGTGGTCGGCTTCGGCGGCTATCCGGCCTTTCCGGCGCTGCTGGCGGCGAGCGCGCTGAATATCCCCACCATCCTGCATGAGCAGAATGCGGTGCTGGGCAGGGTCAACCGACTGCTGGCCGGTTCGGCAGCCGCAATCGCCACCGCCTATCCCGAGGTCGACCGGCTGAAGAGCGGTCACGCGCGTAGGGTCGAGCTGGTCGGCAATCCCGTGCGCGAATCCGTGGCGCGGCTCGGCACCATGCCGTTCCCCGAGTTCGACGAAACGGCGCCGCTCAAGATATTGGTCACCGGCGGAAGCCAGGGCGCGACCATACTCGGCCAGGTGGTGCCCGACGCGCTCGGCATGCTGCCGCCCAAGCTCCGCCACCGGCTGCAGGTCGTCCAGCAATGCCGGCCTGACGACATCGACGCAGTGCGCAACCGCTACGCTGCGCTCAACATCCCGGCCAACCTCAGCACCTATATTGCCGACATGCCGGCCGAACTGGCCGAGGCTCATCTGGTCATTGGCCGAGCGGGCGCTTCGACGATCTCGGAGCTGACCGCGGCCGGCCGACCCGGCATCCTTGTGCCCCTGCCGATCGCCACCGACGACCATCAGACCGCCAATGCGCGCGAGATGGCCAAGGCCGGCGGGGCGCGGATGATCCCGCAGACCGAGTTCACGCCCGAGCTGCTCGCGGCGCAGATCGAAGCGATCGCCGGCGACCCGCAGGCGCTGAGCAACGCCGCCGAGCGCGCGCTCTCGGTCGGGCGGCCGCATGCCACCAGCGACCTCGCCGACCTGGTCGAGCGGATCGCCGGCGGTACCGCGCCGCTGCTGGTAGGACGGGCTCAGCCGACGCCCAGTGCCGCGCCCAGCCTGGGGGTGCCGGCATGAAGGCGATGGGCACGGAGATCGGGACGATCCACTTCATCGGCATCGGCGGCATCGGCATGTCGGGCATCGCCGAGGTGATGCACCATCTCGGCTACAAGGTTCAGGGCTCGGACAACGCCGAAAGCTATGTCACCGAAGGGCTGCGCAAGCGCGGAATCCCGGTGATGATCGGCCAGAGCGCCGACAATCTCGGCGACGCGGCAGTGGTGGTCTGTTCGACCGCGATCCGCGACGACAATCCCGAGATCCAGGCCGCTGCCGAGCGTCGACTGCCGCGGGTGCGGCGGGCCGAAATGCTGGCCGAGCTGATGCGGATGCAGATGACCATCGCGGTCGCCGGCACGCACGGCAAA
>DASWTR010000150.1:0-2751 GCA_036402035.1 Sphingomicrobium sp. | reverse complement strand
CACTTTCAGCCGATCGCATCGACAACCACGCCGACACCACCAGACCGACGACAGCCAGACCGACAACCGCATAGGCGGCAACGACGAAAGCCCACTGGTTCACTCGGCCATGCTCCTGCGGAGCCGGGCTTCCAGCTTCTGTCTGGCAAGCTCCGCCCGCATCCGCATCAGTACCACGGCCGCGAAAATGCCGGTAAAGCCGACCATGGTCAGCGGCAACGGCCACAGCAGCTCCGGTGCGATCGACGAGCCCTGCGTGATGCTGATCGATTGACCCTGATGGAGCGTCCGCCACCACAGCACCGAATAATGGATAATCGGCAGGTTGATCGCGCCGACCAGGCCGAACAGGGCTGCCATCCGCCCTTCTCCACCGCGCTCCCGTTCGGCAGCCGCCAGGGCGATGTAGCCAAGGTAGAGGAAGAACAGGATCAGCATAGAAGTCAGCCGCCCGTCCCATTCCCACCAGGTGCCCCAGGTCGGGCGGCCCCAGATCGCGCCGGTGGCGAGGCACAGCGCCGCGAAGGTGGCGCCGGCGGGTGCGATCGCGCGGCCCGCCACGGCAGCCAGCGGGTGACGCCAGACGATCTGACTAATCGAGGCGGCGGCAATCGATGCCCAGCCCGCCATTCCCAGCCAGGCCGAGGGGACGTGGATGTAGAGGATGCGAACCGTCTCGCCCTGGAGATAGTCGGGAGGCGTAACGAACAGGCCGCCATAGCAGCCGGCCAGCAGCAAGGCTGCACCGATGGCGAGCAGCCAGCCGGTGGCAGGCCGGGCGATCTTCAGGAAACGGGCGGGATTGGCGTAACCGTGCATGGCTCCGTCCGGCCCTAGCGGACCCCTACCCTTCCTTCAATCAATCAGCGCCCGATCAGCTTTTGCGCCATTGCATCGGCAACCGAAGCCGGGTCGCGGCCAGTGGCGGCGCTTTCCGTCCAGATTTGCTCGAGCCGGCCCGGAATCGCCTCGATCCGCGAGCGGACCAGCTCCGGCCCGCCGTCGCCGAGATATTCGGTCGAGACGTTGATGATGCCGCCCGCGTTGATGACGTAGTCGGGCGCATAAAGGATGCCGCGAGCCTGGAGGCGCTGGCCGTCCTCAGCGGTCTTCAGCTGGTTGTTGGCGCCGCCGGCCACGATCGGCGTATTGAGCCTGGCGATCGACTCTTCGCTAAGGATCGCACCCAAAGCGCACGGGCTGACCACGTCCGCCTCCAGATAAAGCAGTTGCTCGGGCGATACGATCGTGGCGCCCGTTTCGTTTGCCAGTTTCTCGGCGCGCGCCGCGTCGACGTCAGCGATCGACAGCCTGGCGCCTTCGGCCGCGACCTGGCGCGCAACGCCGCCCGCAACGCTGCCGGCACCCTGCAAGGCGATATGCAGCCCGGCAAGGCTGTCCTTGCCCAGCGCTCGCTTTACCGCTGCCTTAATGCCAAGGAACACGCCAAGCGACGTGTGAGGTCCCGGATCGCCGCCAACCTCGCCACCCTCGACCGGCAGGCCAGCGACGAATTTGGTTTGCTTCGAAATCGCGATCATGTCGGCGACCGACATGCCGACGTCCTCGGCGGTGACATATTTGCCGCCGAGCGAGTTCACCGCCTGGCCGAACGCGGCCAGCATGTCCGGCGTCTTAGTGCGGTCCTTGTCAGCCAGCACCACCGCCTTGCCGCCGCCAAGCGGCAGGCCGGCCATGGCGTTCTTATAACTCATGCCGCGCGACAGGCGCAGCGCATCGGTCAGCGCTTCGCTATCCTCGGCATAATGCCACAGGCGCGTGCCGCCGGCAGCCGGGCCGAGATGCGTCGAGTGCATCGCGATGATCGCGCGAAGTCCGCTCTTTTCATCGGTGACGAAGTGCAGCGCCTCGTGCGCATCGAAATCGGGATAGCCCCAAGGGGTGTTCATGGATCGCCTAACCGCCTGTCGGTAAAGGAAAAACTGGGGCGATCGACGGGACTTGAACCCGCGACCCCCGGTACCACAAACCGGTGCTCTAACCAACTGAGCTACGATCGCCATGAACGCCTTGAACAGGCGCGCGGTCCCCTTAAGGAAGCCTATTCAGCTTGGCAAGCAATAGCGAAAGGACCGCGTGATGGCCAACCAGACGATGGTCAAGTTCGGCTATCCGGACAGCCTGATCCACGAATATGACCATTGGGTGGTGCTGCTTCGGCCGGCCCAGGTCACCCTCGGATCGCTAATTCTCGCGTCGAAAAGCGATGCGACCGCGTTCGGTCAGTTGCCGTCCGGCGCGCACGCCGAGCTTGCGGCAGTAACCAAGGATCTTGAAGCTGCTCTGATTGCCGAAACCGGCTACGAAAAAATCAACTATCTCATGCTCATGATGGTCGATCCTCACGTCCATTTTCATATCTTTCCGCGCTATGAGGGAAGGCGCAACTTGGACGGACTGACGGTCGAAGACGCAGGCTGGCCTGGGCCGCCCGACCTCAAATCTGCAGTCGCACTTGAGACCGCCGTATTCGAACGACTGCGGGCGCGAATTTCCGGGAGTTGGTTAACTACGGGTTAACCAACATTGTCCTCTTATGTTAGGTTAAGCTCTTGCACAGCGGTAGCAAGCGGCGCATGCGTCCCCTCAGGGGAGATTAGTTGGAATGACGATTCGACGGGCGCGCGTCCCGGAGGATTCCGGGGTGACCGTGCGCGACAGATTGATTGAAGCTGGCCTCGATCCAAAGCTCGCAGACCTGTTCCTCAACATGCCCCACAAGGTGGTGCA
>DASWTR010000149.1:0-1868 GCA_036402035.1 Sphingomicrobium sp. | reverse complement strand
CGGCCGATGGCGAACAGCACCGCGTCAGCCTCTATGTCGTCGCAGCCTTCCATGTCGACGAACAGGCCGCCATCGGCGCGCTTCTCGATCCGGTTGAAGCTGGCGTTGAAGCGATATTCGATACCCTTGGTCATCGAAATCTGCAGCAGCCGGTCGCGCATCTGCTCGTCATAGCCGCGCAGGATGACGTCGGAGCGATTGACCACGATCACATGGCTGCCGAACTGGTGGAAAATGCCGGCAAACTCATTGGCGATGTAGCCGCCGCCGGCGATCACGATGCGCTTGGGAACCTGCTCGAGGTGAAATACTTCGTTGGAGCTGATCGCATGCTCGATGCCTTCGATGTCGGGCATGTTGGGCCGGGCGCCGGTCGCGATCAGGATCTTGCCCGCGCTGATCGTCCTGCCGCTCGCCAGCCGGACCTCGTTCGGCCCGGCCAGGGTCGCTCGTTCGTGAAAAACCTCGACCTGATGGTTGGTCAGCGTCTGCGTATAGAGCCCCTCGAGCCGCGACACTTCGCTCAGCACATTGTCGCGCAGCACCGGCCAGTTGAAGTTGCACTTGGGAACGTCCCAGCCGAACATCGCCGCGTCGTTCAAATCCTCGGCGAAATGGGCGCCGTAGACCAGCAGTTTCTTCGGCACGCAGCCGCGGATGACACAGGTACCGCCAACCTTATACTCCTCGGCGATCGCCACCTTCGCGCCATGGGCCGCGGCAATGCGCGCCGCGCGCACCCCGCCCGAGCCAGCGCCGATCACGAACAGATCATAATCCGCCATCAAATCCTCCGGAAAAGGCGGATGTCGCCGGTTGCGGGCCGGCCGGCCAATCGAAATTGGGCATGGACCTCATAGGCCGGCCCGCTCGATCAGATCGCGAGTCGAGGGGTCGAGCTTTTCCCGGCCCTCCGGATCGTCGAGCGCGCGAGCCATTTCCTTGCCCAGCTCCACCCCGAACTGGTCGAACGGGTTGATCCCCAGCAGCACCGCATTGGCAAAGGTGCGATGCTCATAAAAAGCGATCAGGGCGCCGAGCGAGCGAGCGTCGAGGCGCTGCAGCAGGATCGTGGTCGACGGCCGGTTGCCGGGATAGGCGCGCGCCCCATCCTTATGTTCGCGACCGGCCATCAGCGCGGCGCCCTGAGCGAAGCAATTGGCGAGCAACAGCTGGTGATGGCGCGGATCGACGCTGTCCTCATTCTCCGCCACCGCGACGAACTCCACCGGAACCGTGGGCGTGCCCTGGTGGAGCAACTGGAACACGGCATGCTGCGCATCGGTCCCGACCCCGCCCCAAGTCACCGGCGCCGACAGCCTCCCGAGCGGCTTTCCGTCGGCGGCGACCGACTTGCCGTTCGACTCCATCTCCAGCTGCTGCAGATAATCGGGCAGCAGCCGCAGCCGTTCGTCATAGGCGAACAAGGCCCGGCTCTGGGCCTTGCGGTTCTGGGTGTAGAACAGGTCGCCGAACGCGGCGAGCAGAGCGATATTGGACAGCCCGTCGGTCAGCCTGACGTGGCGGTCCATCTCCGCCGCGCCCTCGAGCAATTCCTCGAACGCGCCCCAGCCGAGCGCCATCGCGATCGAGAAGCCGACCGACGACCACAGCGAATATCGCCCGCCGACGCCTTCGCTGAATGGCAGCACGCGGGTCTCGTCGATGCCATAGGCAACGGCCTTGTCGGGCGCGGCAGTCACCGCGAGCAGCTGGCCATATGGGTCGGTAACGCCAGCTTCGCGCAGCCATTCGAGCGCGGCCTCGACATTGGTCAGCGTCTCGATGGTGGTGAAGGTCTTGCTGACCGCGACGACCAGCGTCGAGGCTGGGTCCAGGCCCCACGTCGCCTCGTCGAACGCCTCGCC
>DASWTR010000148.1:0-3273 GCA_036402035.1 Sphingomicrobium sp. | reverse complement strand
GTGCCTATTGAGCCGAGCATGAAGCATTTCCTCCTCTTCTACGAAGCGGGGCCCGACTATGTCGAACGGCGCCCACAGTTTCGCGCCGAGCATCTCGCCCTGGCCTGGGCGGCTTATGAGCGTGGCGAGATGGTTATCGCCGGGCCGCTGGCCGACCCGGTCGATGGCGCTGTGCTGATGTTCGTGGGGGACGACAAATCAGTCGCGGAGCGGTTCGCTCGCGCCGACCCTTATGTGACGAGCGGCATGGTGGCGCGTTGGTATGCTCGCGAATGGACCACGGTGATCGGCGATTTTGCGCTGGCGCCCGTACGGCTGAACCAGGCGTGACCCAGCTGATCGCCGCCCTGCTGTGGTTCTCCGCGGTCGCCTGCGGATTGATGGCCGGCCTTTATTTCGCTTTCTCGACCTTCATCATGCAGGCGCTGGGCTCGATCGATCGGGCGGCGGGAGCAGCCGCGATGAAAGCCATCAACCGGGTAATCCTGGGTTCGGCCTTCATGCCGCTGTTCATCGGCAGCAGCCTGTCGAGCCTGGCGCTGGCGGCGATCGGACTACTCCGCTGGGATGAGCCCGGCGCGGCGGTGATGGTCGCCGGCGGTTTGGTCTACTTCATCGGGATGCTGGTGGTGACAATGCGGTTCAATGTTCCGCTCAACAATGCGCTGGACGCGGCCGAGGCCGGCGACGCTTCGACCTGGGCCAACTATCTCGACCGATGGACCCGCTGGAACCATGTGCGGACCGCAGCATCGACGGCCGCGCTGATCCTGTTCATCGTGGCGATCGCGCAGCGATGAGCGGCTACGCCGAAGGCGGATGCCACTGCGGCAACATTCGTTACCGCGTTTCCGGCCAGCCGGTCGCGGCGACGCTGTGCCACTGCGTCGATTGCCGAAAGGTCAGCGGCGGCACCAACGTCGCCTGGGCGGTGTTCGACAAGGGCAAGTTCGAATGGCTGGCGGGCGAGCCCGCGGACTACAGCAGCTCGCCCGGCATCCATTGGTTGTTCTGCCGGGCGTGCGGGAGCACCGTCGGCTATCGCCGGTCGGAACGGCCGGAACATATGGATATCACCATCGGTACACTCGACCAGCCCGACCTGTTCCCGCCCGATGTCGAGATCTGGGTCAAGGAACGGATCGGCTGGGAGGCGCTCCACCCGGACATGGCCAAGCGCGAGCGGAGCAGCCTCAACGAATGAGCGCCGACATCCCGCTATTCTCCTATGGCACTTTGCAGCGGCGCGACGTGCAGCTGGCTACCTATGGCCGGCCGCTGGCTGGGGAGCCCGACGCGCTGACCGGCTATCGGCTGGAAGTGCTGCCCGATCGCGATCCCGATGCGGTGCGCATCAGCGGGACCAAGACCCATATGGTCGTGCGCCGCACGGGCGACCCGGCCGATCGCATCGCCGGCGTGGTCTTTCTTCTCACTGCGGAGGAATTGGCGGCTACGGATCGATATGAAGGCAGCGACTACAAACGCGCAGAGCTGACGTTGGAGTCCGGACGCCGAGCGTTCGTCTATGTGGAGCCGGAGCATCCATGAGTAGCAACCAAGTCGTCGAGCTTCGCGTCTACAAACTCAAGCCCGGTACGGCCGAGGCCTTCGCCGAGCGTTTCCGCGAGCAAATCCGGCCGATGCTCGAGCGGCACTCGATCGAGGTCGTTCATTATGGTCCTTCGCTGGCCGATCCTGACAGTTTCTGCCTGATCCGGGCCTATCCGTCGGTCCAAGAGCGCCAGGTAGCGCTGGACCGGTTCTACGGCAGCAAGGAATGGCTGGAGCAGCATGACGAAGCGGTCATGGCGATGATCGACAGCTACAATACATGTGTGGTGCCGGCTGGCGCTATCGCCTAGCCGGGTTGGTCACGCCGGCACTCTCTAGCTCCTTGTCCAGCCGGCCGGTCAGCCACAGCCACCACATTTTGAAGTCGGCGGCCAATGACCAGAACGGGTAGGTGAAGGTCGCCGGGCGGTTCTTCTCGACCGCGAAATGGGCGATCCAGGCGAACCCGTAGCCGGCCAGCGGAATGGCCAGCAGCCACCACCTGCGGCCGCTCAGCAGCGCGAATAGGGCAATGGCCACGACCAGGCTGGTTCCGGCATAGTGGAGCGCGCGGGTGCGCGGCTTCGAGTGCTCGCGCAGATAGAAGGGCCAGAATTCTGCGAAGCTGCGATGTTCGCGGGCCATGACGCCAGTCTAGCCGAGCAGCCGCCCCTGGTCGAGCAACCGCCTGCCTTCGTCGAAGCTGGCTGGCGCAATCCATATTGGCAACGCAAGGCGCGCCGCGATCCGATTGGAGCCAATCATGTTGAACCTGACCATCCTCGCGGCAGCCTCCGCTGCTGCAGCCCAGCCTGCGGCCTCACCCGGCAGCGCCGCCGACCGACAGGCGATCGAAGCCAGTTGCTTCGATTATGTTGACGGGCAGCTGCAGGGCGACCCGGCGCGGGTTGCGCAAGCACTCCACCCGGATCTCGCCAAGCGGGCAGCGGTCGGCGAAACCGCGGACGAGAAATTCGGACTTCGCCGAATGACCAAGGAGGAGCTGGTGGACCTGACCCGTCAGGGCGTGCTGAAGACGCCGGAGGCGCAATGGGATCGCAGTTGCAAGCTGCTCGACCTTAGCGGCAATGCGGCGTCGGTCCGCGCGGAAACGCCGTGGTTCGTCGACTATTTCCACCTCGGTCGGTTCGGAGATCGTTGGCTGATCGTCAACGCCCTCTGGTACAGCAAGCCCCAGACGCGTTGAGGGCAGAGACATGCTGAGCCTGACCATCTTCGCCGCCGCCGCGAGCGCCGCCACCCAGCCCGCGCCGGCGACGGCCGCGATACCAGCGGAGCCGCCGTTCGCCAGGCGGCCGGAGAATGTGGTCATGCCCGACCGACCGGAAGTTCGCCGCTTCTTCACCGAATGGGGCTTCGCCGAGGCGGTGATCGACGGCGATCGAATATGGTTGTCGGGCGTGGTCGCCGGCCTCCGCAAGGGCGAGACCATGGCCGACGCCGAGGCAGCCTATGATCGCGCCTGGAAAATGCTGGGCGATGTGCTGCAGCGTTCGGGCTCCAGCTTCGACGGGGTGGTCGACATCACCACCTTCCATACCGACCTGCCGGCCCAGTTCGACGGGTTCCGCAAGGTCAAGGACCGCTATATCCGCGAGCCGTTCCCGGCCTGGACCGCGATCGACATCGATCGACTGGTACCGGACGATGGGCTGGTCGAGATCAAGCTGGTCGCCAAGAAGGTTCCCAAACCCTGAC
>DASWTR010000147.1:0-4324 GCA_036402035.1 Sphingomicrobium sp. | reverse complement strand
GAAGGTTGGCGCAGTCGGGGCGCCCGCGCAACGCTCAGTCGGCGAGAAAACGCTGGGCAATGTCGCGGGCGAGGCGGGCAGGGCGGCGCGACACGGCGTCGAGGCAGCACCAGGTGCTTTTGACTTCCGCGAGCACCTCCTCGCCGCGCTTGATCACGGTGGTGAACAGGGCGCGCGCGCCTTCGACCTTCTCGGCAATGACGTCGGCCACCACCAAATCGTCGAGGAAGGTCGGGCGGCGGTACTGAATCTCATGGCTGAGCGCGATCCACAGATGCTTGGCGACCGCTTCGGGCGGGGCGACCTTTTCCCAGAAGTCGACCACCGCCTCCTGCACCCATTTCAGGTACACGCTGTTGTTGACATGACCCATATGGTCGATGTCCTCGGCACGAATGCCGATCGGATGATGATAGGCCTCGCTTACCATGGTCCGACTGTGGGTGTCGCTGACAATGGTGTCAATATCGTTACCGGCTGAATTCATTTCCAAATGCGATAGGGTGAGGCCCATGCCGTGAAGAATATCGTCATCCTGACCGGCGCGGGGATCAGCGCGGAGAGCGGGCTGGCCACGTTCCGCGGACCGGATGGGCTGTGGGAGGGGCATCGGGTGGAGGATGTGGCGACGCCCGAGGCTTATGCCCGCGACCCGGCGCTGGTGCACAAATTCTACGACGCGCGGCGGGCGCGGCTTGGCGAGGTCGAGCCAAACAGCGCGCATTCCGCGCTGGCCAGGCTCGACGCCGAATGGCCGGGCGAACTGCTGATTGTCACTCAGAATGTCGACGATCTGCATGAGCGGGCAGGGGCGAAGCGCCTGCTGCACATGCATGGCGAGCTGACCAGCGGATGGTGCCTCGCCTGTGACGAGCGATTTTCATGGGACGGTCCGATGGGCGAGGGGGCGGCCTGTCCGGTTTGCCAGGTTGCCGGCCGCGTCAGGCCCGACATCGTCTGGTTCGGCGAGATGCCCTACGAGATGGAGCGGATCGACCAAGCGCTGATGGGCTGCGACCTGTTTGTGTCGATCGGGACATCGGGCGCGGTCTATCCGGCGGCCGGCTTCGTCCAGACTGCGCGCTACTGTGGGGCGAGGACGCTGGAGATCAACCTGGAGCCGAGCCAGGGGAGCCTCTTCTTCGACGAGCGGCGATATGGGCCGGCGGGGGTGGAGGTGCCGAAGTGGGTCGATGAGCTTTTAGGCTAGTCCGCCCAGTCCAGCCCGATATCTTCGTACAGCCCGCGGTCCTCGCCCCAGCGGGGATTGACCTTGACGTGCAGGAACAGGTGGACCTTGCGGCCGAGATGCTCGGCGATGGCCTCGCGCGCCGCCGCGCCGATCTGCTTGAGGCGCGACCCTCCCTTGCCGACCACGATCGCCTTCTGGCTGTCACGTTCGACGTAGATTTGCTGGTGGATGACGGTCGAGCCGTCCTTGCGGTCTTCCCATTTCTCGGTCGCGACCGCGCTGGCATAGGGTAGCTCGGCGTGAAGCTGGAGGTAGAGCTGCTCCCGGGTCAGCTCGGCGGCCACCATCCGGTCGGTGACATCGGTCAGCTGGTCCTCGGGAAAATGCCAAGGGCCTTCGGGCATCGCCCCGGCAAGATGCGCCTTCAGCTCGGGCACGCCGTCGCCGGTGGTGGCGGAGACCATGAACACCGCTTCGGGCTTCAACCGCTCCGACAGGCGCGCGGCGAGGACGAGCAGATCGTCCTTCCGGGCGATATCGACCTTGTTGAGCACCAGGATGCGCGGTTCGGAGCGCGCCTCGACGCCCTCGATCATCTGCTCGACCCGCGCGCCGACCTTGGCGGCGGCGTCGATCACCAGCACCACGCGGTCGGAGTCTTCGGCGCCTTCCCAGGCGGCCTTGACCATCGCCCGGTCGAGCCGGCGGTTGGGGTTGAAGATGCCCGGCGTGTCGACCAGCAGGATCTGCGCGTCGCCCTGGAGCGCGATGCCCATCAACCGAGCGCGGGTGGTCTGCGCCTTGGGGCTGACAATCGCGACCTTCTGCCCAACCAGCGCATTGACCAGGGTCGATTTGCCGGCGTTAGGGGCGCCAAGGACGGCCACCAATCCGCAGCCGCTCATGAGATTTTCTCCAGCAGCGCCGCCGCGGCGGCGGTTTCGGCCTCCTGCTTGGACGCACCTTCGGCCTCCGCCTCACCATGTCTGCCAAGACTGACCTTGACCCGGAACCGCGGCGCGTGGTGCGGCCCGACGCGGGCCATTAGCTCATAGGCGGGAACGCCGAGCTTGCGTTCCGCGGCCACTTCCTGGAGCGCCGACTTTGGGTGCTCGGGCGCCTTGCGCTGGCCTTCGAGGAACGGCGCCCAATTGAGCTTTACAAAGCCCTCGGCGCGCTCAAGCCCGGCATCGAGATAGATCGCGCCGATCATCGCCTCGACCACATCGCCAATGACATTCTCGCTCATCTGGGCATGGTCTTCGCGCGCCTGGCGCCCAAGTCGTATGAAGCGCGGCAGGTCGAGCAGCCGGCCGATCTCTGCGCAGGTCTCGCGGGCGACTAGCGCATTGTAGCGCCGGCTCATCTGGCCTTCCGGCTCGTTGGGAAAGCGCTGGTAGAGCCAGCTGGCGACGACCAGCCCAAGCACCCGGTCGCCGAGGAATTCGAGCCGCTCATAGGTGTCGCGGCCGTGACTGCCGTGGGTCAGCGCGCGCTCGAACAGCTTCGGCTCCTTCGGCTCGCCGCCCAGCGCTTCGCCGACAAAGGGAGGGATGGCGATCACGGATGATAGTCGGTGCCAAGTCGCTCGGTGCGGAGCGCAGTGAACCAGCTGAGCGGGTTGATCCAGGAGGCACTGCCATCGGTCGACCAGAAGGCAAGCTCGGCGCGGCCGACGATGCGATCGATCGGCACGAAGCCCATTCCGCCGACGATGGTCGGATAACGGCTGTCGAGGCTGTCGTCGCGATTGTCGCCCATCACGAAGATATGGCCTTCCGGGACCGCAACCGGGCCGAAGCTGTCGGCGAAACTAAGATCGGTCTGGTCGAGCACGTCGTAGCTGGGGCCGCTTGGCAAGGTCTCGCGGTAGGCCGGATAGATGCAGGCGGGTGCCCCGTCGGGGCCGGGGCGGGTCATCGCGACGGCGGGGGCGACGACGCGGCAGGGGCTGTTGGGCGAGATCGGCATCTGGAAATCGGGCAATCGCTCGCGTGGCAGCATCCCGCCGTTGAGAATCACTCTCCCGCCCTGGACGGCGATCGTGTCGCCTGGGAGCGCCATCACCCGCTTGACCACATCCTGGCCCTCTGGCCCTTCGAACACCACCACGTCCCCGCGATCGGGTAGCGAGCCCAGCACCCGGCCCTTGAACGGTGGAAACTCGAACGGGAAACTGGCGCTGGAATAGCCGTAGGGCCATTTCGACACGAACAGATAGTCACCGATGAACATGGTCGGCAGCATCGAGCCGGAGGGGATGCTGAACGGTGCGACGATCAGGCTACGCAAAACCCATGCCGCCGCGGCGATGATCAACAGCGACTTGAACGGGCTGCCCGGTGTTTCCTTCGCCTCCTCAGGCGGCGGATCGGCATAGTTGGCGCGGCGACGGAACAGGGGAAAAGCCATGTCCGGCCGCTTTTGAGGCTCGCAGGCGCAAGGTCAAGCGCGGGGATGGAAAATGTCTGTCCGACCTCTATGAGGCTTGCCATGGCGATTCTGGACTGTGGCGCCGCCTGGAAGGCGATCGAGGATTATCGACCAAAGCGGCTGACCGAGCTGTTCGAAGCCGATGCCGACAGGGTGCAGAAGCTGTCGCGCGATATCGCGGGCATCCATTTCGACTGGTCCAAAACGCACCTCGATGAGGACATCCTCGGCGAATTCACTGTGCTGGCCTATGAAGTCGATTATCCCGGCGCGCGCGATGCGCTGTTCGCCGGGGATATCGTCAACGAGACCGAGCAACGGCCCGCCACCCATGTCGCCGAGCGCGGCGAGGGCAAGCCGGAGGACAACCGGCTGGCGGCCGAGCGCCACCAGCGGATGCGCAGCCTGATCGACGCGATCGAGGGCGGCGCGTTCGGCGAGATCGAATCGATCCTGCATATCGGTATCGGCGGCTCGGCGCTTGGGCCCGATCTGGTGATCGACGCGCTCGGCCGTGATGCCGACCGATTCGAAGTGCGCGTGCTGTCCAACATCGATGGCGAGGCGTTCGACGAGGCGACGTGGGGCCTGGACCCAGCCTCGACGCTGGTCGTCGCGGTCAGCAAGACCTTCACCACCATCGAGACGCTGACCAATGTCGAGGCCGCGCTCGAATGGCTGCGCGAAGCTGGCGTTACC
>DASWTR010000146.1:0-2536 GCA_036402035.1 Sphingomicrobium sp. | reverse complement strand
GGGAAATTTGCGGTCTCCGCTACTGAGCCAGTCGAACAGGCTAGACCCGCCGCGCAGCCCCATCGGGTGGGCCGAATTGTCATCGGGCCCGGCGACGAAGCCGTCGAGCGACATCGACATTTCTATGACGGTCAAACCATCGTCAGCCATGATCGATAACCATCCCCGGCGGCTGTATTTGCGTCGCGGCCAAACGTGATTGCAGCGCCTGTTTATAGCCTCGGCTCAAACGCAGCCGGACGCCGCTACTCAACACGACCGCATAGTCTCCCGAGCTTTGCAGCTCGAGACCGCTAACGCGCGCAAGGCTGACGATGGTCGAGCGGTGGATGCGGATGAAGCCGTCGCCGAGATCCCGTTCGAGCTCCGCCATGGTGCGGCGGATGACATGCGTCTCCTCCCCGACGTGCAGGCATGCATAATAGCTGGCCGCTTCGACCCAATCGATGTCCGCCACATCGAGGAACAGCAGCCGGCGCGGGGCCTTCACGACAAGCCGGCGCGGCATTTGCTGATGCGACGCGTAATGCGCGATTTTTTCCTTGGCGCGGGCCAGTGCCCTCGTGAACCGGGCGTCGTCGAACGGCTTCAGCAGATAGTCGAGCGCGCCGGCCTCGAAGGCGCGCAGCGCATATTCATCATGCGCGGTGACGAAGATGATCGCCCGCGGAAGATCTAGGCCCAGCAATTCCAGCACGTCGAGGCCGTCGCACTCGGGCATCTGCACGTCGAGGAACAGCAGATCCGGTTTTCGGCGCCGGACCGCCTCGATCGCCTCCGCTCCTGAGGCGCATTCCTCGATTGACGCGATGTCGGCTTCGTCGCGCAGCAAGAGTGTCAGATTGCGCCGGGCGAGAGGCTCGTCGTCGACGACCAGGACGCTGATCGGCGCGCTGCGCCGGTGGGGCGGCGTCATGCGGCCTTCGTCAGAGGCAAAGTCACGACCACCTCGACCCCGCCAGCCGCCACGCTCGTCACGCGAAGATCGGCATCGTCGCCATACATGATGCGCAGTCGCGTGCGGAGGTTGGCAAGCCCTACGCCGGCACTGTTCGACTGCCAGTCGGCCGCGAAGTCCGGGCCGTCGTTATAAACGCTGAGCGACAAGGCTCCGCCACTTCTTGCTGCCGTGACTCGGACCTCGCCGCCGGTCACCCGCTCGGCAAGTCCATGCTTGATGGCATTTTCCACCAGGGGTTGGAGCAGGAGGCTCGGGACCTGCGTCCCCATCAGCGTTTCCGGAACATCCACGCTGTAGGCGAGGCGCTCGCCGAAGCGGACTTTCTGGATATCGACGTAGCGCTGCGCATATTCGACCTCCTCCGCCAGCGTTGCCTCCGGCCTGTAGTCTTGGGAGGCACTACGGAGAAGTTCGCTTAGGCCGACGATCATGTTGACCGCCGCCGTCTTGCGATCGTCGCGCACCAGCCCGGCGATGGAATTAAGCGTGTTGAACATGAAGTGCGGCTCCATCTGGTGAAGCAGCGCCGCCAGCTGGGCCTTGGAAAGCTCTTCGTTGAGCTGCGCAGTTTCGGTCACCTTGCGCGCCACCTTGTCCCGCGAGTCCACCAGATAAGTGATCGCCAGGATCAGCATGTAGGCGAACAGGCAGATCAGCCCGTGAAAGATAAGTGTTGCGCTCAGCGTGCCCCAGAATGTCCGCTCCTGGTGATGCGCCCCGGGGTTGAACAGCATGTGGAGCCCCGCCGACCAGATCTCGGCGATCAAGGTGATGGCGAGGAACGCCATGAGGTGTGCGGCCGCGCCGCGGGCCGTCGGGGCGGGAACGGCCGGATGGCGCCGAGCCAGATTGATGATGAATGGCGTGGCCAGCGCCCATGGCAGCCAGCCTGCAAGCTCCGTCAGGAACAACAGTAAGTCTGCGCCCCCGCCTCCCAGGGCGCGCTGGATGAAGATGGCTTGCGTGGCCTCGAATAAGGCTGCCGCCGTCCAGAACATGGCGATCCATCGCCAGCTGATCATCGGCGCGGGAGGTGCGGCGGCCTGGTTCATGCCGCCATTCCTAACGCAACTGTTGGAAAACGCCTCATCGATGCAGCGAACTGCCGGCTGGCTGCAGCGAACTGCCTTTCGCCCATGCGATCCGCACCCTTAGGTTTGGTTCTCACTGGTGAGAGGAAAGATAGGAATGCGCGCCGGCATCGCCTTGTCATGGACCGTGCCGCGAGGCACCTGGCAGAGTTGCATGTTTGCCGAGGGAGAAGGACCGATGGGAACGATGATGGCCGGCGCCGTTGAGAGGATGGTTCGACCCGAGGTCGGAAGCCCATCCAGATCCGATGATCTTGTCCGCGTCGCCGGACTGGGCGCTCTGCTGCTGATGGTCGCGGCTTGTTCGCCGCAGGCGGACTCGTCGCACAACAATGGATCGGGAGCGACTGAAGCCTCCCAGAGAACCGCCGCCACTTCGGCGCCTGCTCGCACTGGCTTCGCGGACGTCGATGGCGGCCGGATCGCCTCCCAGGTCTATGGCGACCGGGGTTCAGGCAAGACGCCGCTCCGTGTGCGCCACGGC
>DASWTR010000145.1:0-14992 GCA_036402035.1 Sphingomicrobium sp. | reverse complement strand
CCCGACGACGTGCACTTCCCGGCGTCGCGGAATGAGATTCAGCGCATGCTCGGCAACGCCGTCCCGTCGCTTCTCGCCGAAGTGATCGCCCGCGAAATCGCGGTGCAATTGCTGGGCGCGAAGCCGTACGCTGGCGAGCCGACGTTGCTCCCGCCGGATCGAGGGCCAGCGCCCGCACCGGAGGCAACGCGCCCGGTCTCCCGGCCTTATCGTGCATTGATCGACGACCATGACGATCACCCCGGAACGGGCCTGGGGCGACGTGCGCGGCTACGGATCAATCAGGCGGCCTAGCGCTGTCCGGCTGGCGCGATCCCCGCAAGATTGCGTCGGCGGCAATCGAGGCCGTCGTCTTCACGGTGCTCTTCCTGATTTTCGCGCTAGGCCTAGTCGCCTTGTGAAAAGGGCGGATGCCGGAGTGGCACCCGCCCTTTGATTCGGCACGCTTACGGAGCGACGCTAGGGCGCGATTTCCTACATTGCCAGCTCTCGATTCCCTTGACTCGCAGCCCATTGCGGCGTTCGTTCCGCTGGCTCGGATTCAAGCGGGGAGTGCGGTCATGAGACTGCCGAGCATAGTTGCGTTGATTGGGGCTTCGCTGTGCGCAAGCGTGCCGACGTTGCCGCTCGCCGCCCATCCCGGCGGCCTCAACTCTGAAGGCTGCCATAACAACCGAAAGACGGGCGGCTATCATTGCCATCGCGGACCTTCGGCCTCACCACAGCGAGCGCTCGGCGCAGTCTCGTCGAACTCCCGGCGCGAATTTGCCAATTGCTCCCAAGCGCGCGCAGCTGGTGCGGTGCCGGTTCGGGCCGGCGATCCAGGCTACGGGCGCCACCTTGACCGTGACGGCGACGGGGTCGGTTGCGAGTGATTGCCCTATTCGTCGCCCAAGTTGTCGCCGCCGGAGCGACGTTCACTTGCACACCGGTCGCCGTTTGGGATGGTGACGGGCCCGTATGGTGCGCCGAAGGCCCGAAAGTTCGGATCGCCGGTGTCGCGGCCCGCGAAATGGACGGAACGTGTAAGCAAAGCCAGCCGTGTCCAGCCGTTGACGCGACCGACGCCCGTGATCGCCTGGTGCGCCTTTTTGGCGGGCCAAGGGGAATGCTAGCGAACGGTCATATCAAGGTCACAGCCGCGCCCATGACATGCCTCTCCGAAGGCTCGGCCGGCGGCTCGCGAACGGCTGCGTGGTGCCAATCACCTTCGTTCGGCGACTTATCTTGCGCCGTCGTTCGAGCCGGTGGAGCCGTGCGCTGGGCTCGCTATTGGCGCGATCATAGGTGCTAGGATGAGCGAAATCGACGACAGCAAAGACGCCGACGACGAGAAGCCCGGCCGCGGCAAATGGATAAGAGCGGGCATGAACGCGGCGAGCGGGGCGATCCCGTTCGCGGGCGGATTCCTTTCGGCAGCGGCCGGCGTTTGGAGTGAAAACGAACAGGAGGAAGCACTGAATGTCCTTCGGGCATGGGTGAAAATGCTCGAAGACGAATTGCGCGAGAAGCAGCAGACAATGCTCGACGTTATGGCGCGCCTCGACATGCACGACGAAGAAATCGCCGCGCGCGTCCGCTCCGACGAATACCAGTCGATCCTCAAGAAGGCGTTTCGCAGTTGGGCCGGTACCGAGAGCCGCAAAAAGCAGGAATATATCCGGAACATCCTCACAAACGCGGCGGCGACGCGCCTGGTAAGCGACGACGTCGTCTTCCTCTTCATGGATTGGCTCCAAGACTATTCGGAATTCCACTTCGCGGTGATTGGGGAACTCTACAAGCGGGAGGGCAGCACCCGCCGGCAAATCTGGGAAAATCTGGGCCGTGAGCGTGTCCGCGAGGATTCAGCGGATGCTGACCTCTTCAAGCTCCTAATCCGCGACCTCTCAACCGGCGGGATCATCCGCCAGCATCGGGAGACGGATTATCATGGCAATTTCATAAGCCGCACGCCTCAACGAACTGGGCCGCGGCCAAAATCGGTTCCGGGCGCTACGAAGGTAGCAAAGTCAGCCTTCGACGACGACGAACGATACGAGCTAACCGCTCTCGGCAAGCAATTCGTCCATTACGCGATGAACGAATTGACGTTGAAACTCGAATACAGGCCGGAGGAAGACGTCAGCGACCCCGAAGGCGATCCGCAACGCTCGAGGCCTTCCCCAACGTCGCCCGACGACGCTCAACCGCAGACCTAATGGCGGCCGGCAACTGCTGATTATATTCGTCAAGCTGCGGCCTTTGCCGGTCGATGTAAGCCTGAACCGAAGTAAGCTCGCCTTCGATGTATCGGATCGCGGCCTCATCCTCTGATTCGCGCACTTCCATCCCAATCGTCAGCTTGCTGCCGCTTACTTTTCCGCGCGGCGGGTTAGTGTCGTAGGAGTTAGGTGTCAGTTTGAAGAGGCCGGCCTCGCCGTCGAACGGTACGACCTTCGCGATCCGAAGGCCCGGTACCTTCACCATGCGATCACGGAAAACGTTTTCGACCTCGATCGACTTTTCGACGACGTCCGGCTCGGCCTCATCGAGCCGCAATTCAATCGGCTCAGCCTTCATCTTGTCGAACAAGGCTTCAACGATGTCGTCGTCAGACTTGCTTGAAAAATCGGACGCCGCCAGCTTGTCGACCTCCGCCGGCACCGCATTTTGAAGCGCGCGCCGCAGGCTGTCCGAAAGAGCCGGCCCGCGGCCCGACCAAAACAAGAGATCACCTATTACAGCCATATTTCCCTCCCGATTTTGGGAGAGATAGTGTCGGTGACTCACGAGTTCTAGAACTCAAGCTTTCATAATGCGGGCGACAACCGCTTGAAGGTCGGGCTCCGGGTCCAAAGCCCCCGCCGCCGGTTGCAAATGAGGGAGGGCCGGCGGCGGGGTGAGCGCCGGGTCGACGCTCAAGGTGATACGGCGAGGTTTCAATTCGTCGGCTTCGGCACGAAGCCATTCGGCGCGACGGCGGAAGTCGGAGGCTTCCTGGGCCTGGGCTTCGAAGCCGGCCGGGATCAGCGCGCCAGTGCTCCCCCTAGCTGCGTGCATCCTGGCGAAAATGGCGTCGGCCTGGCGATCGGCGTCGGCCGCCTGGGCGAGAAGATCGTACGTCATGAAGTGCCCCCTTCGTCGACGGGAGCATGGCAAGTTTCCGCACATTGGCATGACGGGTTGAATACCCCGGAAGATCCCTGCACCTTCGGCCGGCCGAAGAGGAGGGGCGATGGTCACACGTAAGCGCGGGCACACACTTGAGCGCTGGGAAGTCGCGCTTGTTAAGGCGATGCTGGCGACCAAACGCTATAACGACCAGGACATACTAGCCTATTTCACCAGGCCGACCCGCTCGATTAATCATCGCGCGATCGCCGAGATTCGTACGGAAACGAAGCACAAAGCGCTCAAGCCCGCCTCGGCGGATCAGCTTCGCGAATTCCTCGAAGCATGGCCGGACGTCGAACCCGACACGGGCCTATGCGTCCGTGGCGACGAACTTCTCATCAAGGCCCGCGAGGCAATGATCGCCGCCGTTCATACGTTCAATTCGGCCGGCCTTACCTTCCGGGCCGAAATCTTCATGACAACGGCCATGATCGCCTGGACCTATCTCGCGCACGCCTGGTTCAAGCGAGAAGGGGTCGACTACAGATACAAGCAAAATGGCGCCGTGAAGACGCTCAAGAGCGGGGCCGAAGCCTATTGGGATTTGACGAAGTGCCTCAAGCACCCGAACATTCCGGTCTCGGTGGGCACAAAGCGGAACCTCGAATTTTTGATCGAGATTCGACACGAAATTGAGCACCGCTCGACCAATCGGATCGACGACGCATTGGGCGCAAAGTTGCAAGCATGTTGCCTCAATTTCAACGCCGCGATCCGGGAGTGGTTCGGTGCGGAGTATGGGCTCGAGCGGCGCCTTCCGCTCGCCCTTCAATTCGTGACGTTCGACACAGCCCAGCGTGCGAATTTGAAGAAGGCGGCAGACTTGCCGGCCGCGATCGCGTCGACGCTCGACGCCTTCCATGAAAAGCTTACGGACGAAGAATTGGCCGATCCGGCTTTTGCTTTTCGGGTTGCCTTCGTGCCGAAAGTTGGAAGCAAAGCGTCGAAGGCGGACCTGGCCGTCGAGTTCGTGAAGGCCGACAGCGAAATGGCCGAAGCGATCAACCAAGTGCTTCTCAAGGAAGTGGACAAAGCGCGCTACACGGCGGGCCAGGTGGTCGAGTTGATGCACAACGAAGGCTATCCGCAGTTCGGAATGGGTGATCACACGAAGCTTTGGCAGAGCCTCGAGGCAAAAGAGCCGGCGAAGGGCTTCGGCCGGGAGGGCGACTACAAAAACACCTGGGTTTGGTTTGACTCCTGGGTCGCTCGCGTACGCGCGCACTGTCAGGAAAATGCCGAGCGCTACATCGCGGCTGCCGGGTAGCAGGAAACAAGCCAGGGATTCGCCTATGCGCGCGCGGAATCGGTTTCCGGGCTCGTGCCTTTCCTTCCTACTAGCCAGGGAATGGCAGTTTTCAGACGATTATCAATTGAAGGAAAAACGCACAATCTTGGCATTATGTTAAGTCGACCTTCGCGGTCGATCGTTACCCACCCGCGTACGCCGTCTCAAAGAACCTAGGCCGTTTCAAGGGCTCGCCTGGCTGGCCGGGGTCGTCCATTCCTTCAAGACCTCCCCGGTGCTCATGCGGATAAAGGCGATCCGGCTTACCTTTGCCCCGACCCAGCACTCCGACCCGTAAATCTCGAGCGGATTGTCGATCTTGGCCCCGATGTATGTGCTCTCACAGTAGCTAAGCTTGCCGTCGGCCAGGGCGGCGATCGTGCCCTCGACGACGAGTCCGGCGTCTTGGGCTAGTCGCTTCGCTTGCGGGCCAGGTAGGGCATATTCAACCCAGTACGTATTCTTTGGGTCGGGTGGCAGTCGCGCCGCGATACTTGGGGGCATTGGAGTTGAATATTTGGAAGGGGGAGAAACTTCACCCTCCGGCCGCTCGAGCATCGCCAGGCCGTTCTCTTCCAACCGTAGCACCTGGACTCTGGCCGATACGCCGAAGGCATTCGATCCGGTGTAGCTTCGTGTCGGCACTCGCGACCCGCCGATGATGCCGACGAAGTACTTTGGGCCGCTGATTCCGACCCCCGCGTAATTGTCGCGCGGATTGAAAGTGAGCTTCAGTTTCCCGTCGTCATATGCGTACCAGGCGTCGCCTGGCGGGGCGCCGGTGACCTGGCCGCTGTGAAGCCGGCCGACGAACTTGAAGCGCTGGCCGATTACCGACGGGTCCGCCGTCGTTTCCGCAAACTTTTCCGTCAATTGGGCAGAATAGTCGCGGTGCGCCGCTCGAAATGCTGACTGCAGCGGATCGGCCGGCGCCGTGCCGGCAAGCAATAACGCGAGGAACATCATTCACCTCCCCCGAGCATGGCGACGCTATCACGGCAAGTTACGGCAATCGACTCTCGAATAAATAAAATGTAAACGCATACTTGGAGGGGGCGCACGTGACCGATCCCAATCAACAGCCCGAAAAGAAGGGCAGCAATACATGGTGGATCGCCGGTGCCGCGCTGGTGCTCGGCTATTACGTGGGCCAGGGCGAGAAGCCGGCCGATAGTGGTGCCGCCTATGCGGAAGCGCCCGCAATTACGCCGGCCGAAGACGACATAGCGGCGGAAGTCGCGGTGGACGAGGCGCTTGAGGCGGCTGCGGCCGCTGTAGAAGAGGCGGAGGCGACCGCCCAAGAGGTCGCCGATACAAGTGAGTTTGTGGCGCCGGAGGCCGACCAGGTTGAGTACGCCTACGCCAGCGATCCGCTTGCGCCATCCGAAGAAGGCGACGCCGATGAGGCCGACACGCCAAGCGCGGGGTCCGTTGCCGCCGTTGTCGGGGCGACGACCGTGGCGTCGTCGGACGGGCCGTGGTCACGGTATCAATCATCCGGCACGTCGACCGCGACCCAGCCAACGACCAGCTATTCGTCGTCGGGCTATCAGCCTTACAACAGCGGCACGACATATCGGCCGCGCACGACCTATGTTCCGCCGGTCGGCACCTATGCCGCGCCGAAGTGCGAAAGCACCGGTTGCTACGGCGTGATAAGCACCACGACCGGTCGGCCCCGGACGCAATATGTGAGTGGCTATTATCGGAAGGACGGTACGTACGTTCGGCCGTACTATCGGTCGCGAAGGAACTAAGCCCCCGTCACCTCGATCGCCACCAGCCGAGAGATAGGTGCCATGAGTGTCGAATGGCCAGCGGCACGCTGAACCTCGAATAGACCCGGCCAATGCGCCGTCAGCTTGATCGCCTCGACCTCGATCCACTCCGGCTGGCCGTCGAGTTTGAGAGAGACCCGGCAACGCCGGTTCAGCCCGTCGACCGCCGCACAGATAAGAGAACTCGCGCCCGTTTCGTCAGTCATTTGATTGCTCCCGGAAGTGCGCCGACCGGCGCGTTTGGATTTTTCTCATTTTTCTCGGCGGACCCTAGGAAAGGGGAGGCTCCAGCCGGGATTGGAAGGGGGACATTGCAGAAGAAAAAGAGGAAAATAGATTCTCTCTGATCCTCCTTAGTTTTCTGCCGTTTTTGGGCGGCATTTTCTTCGGTATCTGGCCAGAGAATAATCCGACGAAATACGAGGAAAATAGGCCTCGAGCGGCATTTTCATCGTATTTCCCGGCAATATCTTCGGCGGCGTTCAACGACGAAAATCCGTCGATACGAGGCGATCGGTGGGGCGGCCTTTTTTGCCAGTTTCTTCCCTCACGCGGATCACCCGGCCGGACTCCTCGAGGTCGGCGATGATCTGTTCCCGCATGCGCTTGTCGATCCCCCGACACTTGTCGCCCAACGTGCCCGGCGCGATCCCCGCGCGGCCGGCCTTCCGCACCAGGTGAAGGATGCGATTGTATGCGGCCTCGCGTTCGTTGTCGGCAATCCGGTCGCGGGCCTCCCCCATAATCGTCGCGGCCGACAGCAACGCTAGGCGGCTCGCCCAATCGAACATTTCGGCGGTGATCACCGGAGCGTCGGGATCAACCCCGACGGCGACCGTGAGCGCCAACTTGATCGCATGTTCCCGGACGCGAGTAAGCGGGGTCTCGCTCGAGCCTTCCTCCGCCGCGTCCATCTTGTCAGTGAAGGCGAGCAAGGCCTCCCGGCCGCCGTCGTCAAATTCGACGATGCGGGGCTCCGGCGCGTCTCCGCGTGCACTTGCCAGGTTGCCGACGGGCCGGGCCTCGGCCAGCCGGCGACAGGCTTCGATCAGGTCGGCCGGTACCTCGCGCGGGCCGATCAGCGGTTCCCGGCGCGGAGTTTTGGGTCCATCGACGTTGATCAGGATGATCCGCGCTAGCAGCCCGTCCATCGTGCTAAGCGACGTAAGCGAAGACCAGAAATCATCGGGCGTCGACGTGCCGCTGATAGAAAGGTTCGGCGCGGCGATCTTCGTTGCGGGCGTTGCGGCATATTCGGCGCCGGCGAAAATGCGGTTCGCGGCCGAGAAGAGTTGCAGCAAGTCGTGCTTGATCATTTGATTATGAAGGCCGGCCTTGCGGTCGTGAATCTGGCGCATGAGCGAGGCGAACTCGTCCATGTAGCAGACGACCGACGGCTCCCTTTGGATCAGGCTCCGAAGGCCGCTCGCCGACATGAAGTGCGCCGGCCCGTAATAGCGATCGAGCCCGGCCGCCTGGGCCAGCTGGGCGATCTTCCGGATCGGGTGATCTTTGCCGTGGCCAGAGGGCGCCAGAGTGGCGAAGTAGAGATTCGTCCGGAGGTCCGTCGGGCTGGCAAATTTCCGGCCGGCGAGCGTCCCGACAAACGCCAGGGCGGCGGCCAAATATAGCGCGCGCTTCGGACGTTCGGCCCCCGCCTCCATCCAGTCGATCAGCCGGCCGACCAGGCCGGGCGGGTGCACCAGGTCGGCGAGCGAAGACGGGGCCGAGATTACGCCCAGGTCGTCGTCGACCGGCACGCTCGAGGGCGCGACCGGCGGGACGTTGGAGAAGATCGGCAAGCCCAGCTTTTGGCCAGTGTCGTAGAAGACCGCGCGCGCCTCATGGAATTGTTCCACCAGCCGAGCATGTTCAGCCGGAGATAGTGCCGCGGCGGCATTAGACCCGACTCCCGTGGTGGTGCCGTTTTCGATACTCATTTCAAACTTTCATGGCTTGTGTCGTCACTGGAGCCCCGCCCTCACCAGGCGGGGCTTTTTTTTCGTTCAGCAGTATGCCCCGACGGTGCCGCCAAAGAGCACCCGGCCGGACCAGTCGCGAACGACGATTTCTTCGGCCAGCGAGTACCAGCCGGCGTGCGGACGCATGCCCAGGTCACCTCGAGCCTGTCTTTCGGCGCTGGCCCCCATCGGCAAGCCGAGTTCCCGTGCGCTGTGGTTCAAAACCTCCCAGGCGTGATTGTCCGCTGCTATGTCGGCGAGCACGGCTGCCAAGGCTTCGGCCGCCTTGCGATGCCGGGTTTGAAGATCGCGCGCTAAGGCGTCGGATTTCCGGCGCTGGGCGGCCTGGCCGGCGAGCACCGCGTCGACCTTCACCCGATGCTCGGCAGCGGGGATCGCGGCTTCAGTCGCGGCAAGTGCGTCTTCCTTGAAGGGCAACAGTGCTTGTGCGTCGCGAAGAGCGGCATGGGTGCGGGCGAACTCGCTGGGATCACCGGCGAGGTCCGGCAAGGCGGCCTTATGCCCCAGAATTTCGCTTTTCAGGCGCTCAATTTCTTCCCGAATAGCCTCCGCGTTTGCGCGAAGCTGGTCGGGAGTCGCCGGCGGCGAGTTGCGATGCCGGGCGCTCATGCGACCGCTCCCGCATTGAACGCCTCGATCGCGCCCAGGTCATAAAGCCAGCGATTGCCGTCGCGAACCGGCTGGGGGCCGAACTTGGCGTTGCGCCAATTGAGAAGGGTGCGCTCGGAAACCTTGAGAAGCTTTGCGGCTTCGAATTGAGTGAGACCGGCGCGAAGATTTGCCGGCGGCGTCGTAAGCATGTTTGAACTCCCGTGCTTTGTTGCGGGAGTCAGGTTGCGGCTTTACCCGAAAGTTGCAGGACCGTTGTGATAGCCTTAGCGCTACCCCGCCCTTAGCAGCTTGATTTCGCGTGGAAAAAAATATGGGTCGCCGATCCGAAGAGCGACGACCCAGCGAAATGCTTACCTTCGGATCGGAAGCTTAGTTCGCCCCGGCCGGGGACGCAACATAGGCCGCCCAATCTTCCATGAGTCGGCGCCGCTTCTCGACGGCGGTTTGACGCCGATAGGCCCGTTCCGCCTTGTTCTGGATCGTATGGGCGAGCGCTTGCTCGATCACTTCCCGCGCGTGCTCCGTCTCTTCGCCCGCCCAATCGCGGAAGGTCGACCGGAAGCCGTGAACCGTCACGTCGACGTCGAGGCGGCGGAGAAGCATCGCCATTGCCATGTTGGAGAGTTCGCCGAAGACCAGGGCGTCGGGCTGGGCTTCATTGGGGCGGATCGCCTTGAGTAGGGAGACGGCTGCAGTCGACAACGGAACGCGATGTTCGACCGCCGCCTTCATGCGGCTGGCCGGGACCGTCCAAATCTTCGCCTCGAGGTCAAGTTCGCGCCAGACGGCGTTGATTGCTTCGCCGGTGCGCGCGGCCGTGAGGATCGTGAACTCAAGCGCCCTCGCCGCCATAGCGGGCCGGGCGCGCAACTTCGCCATGAACTCCGGCGCCTCTTTGAAGGGAAGCGCCGCATGGTGACCCCGCGAAAGGCGCGGTTGGCGCGGAAGTAGAATGTCGAGGTGCCCGCGCCAGGTGGCGGGATTGAAGCTGTCACGCGGCCGGAGCCCTTTGACCTTCGCCGCGGAAAGCACCTTTTCGATCCGCCCGCGCACGCGCGAGGCCGTCTCCGGCTTCGACGTCCAAATCGGCCGGAGCACGTCGAGCACGTCGTCGGTCCCGATTTCGTCGATCCGCCTCTTCCAAATCCCGGACGCATGTTCGCGGAGCGATGACTTCCATTGATTGCGGTGCTTCTCGTTTTTCCAGCCTGTCTCGACGCTGGCGATGTAGTCTTCCGCAAAGGCCCCGAACGTCTGAACCTTCACAGCTTCCTTCGTCTCTCGTTTCGCGGCGGCGCGCTCCGCAAACGGGTCGCGTCCCTTGGCGATCGCAATCCGATGATCGTCGGCCAGGTCGCGGGCCGTGCCTAGGTCGACGGTCCTAGCATTGCCCAGGCCCAATTCGCGGCGACGTCCGCCCGTCATCGAGGCAAAGAACCAACTAGCCGTGCCGTCGGGTCGAAGACGCAAGTAAAGCCCGTTCCCGTCGGAGACGACTCTTGGCTTCTCGACGTGCCGGCGGAGTTCGGTCTGAACGTCGGTCTTCGTAAGCTTGTTCGATCGCGCCACAGGGAGCCCTCCTAGAGACAGGATCGGCTCCCGTCATATTCTCCGTCATACTTTCCAATGAAGGGTCGGCCAAGCTTGAAAATCGGCCAGATTTCGAGCAAGGCTCAAGAAACGGCGGATTTGCGTCTGTTAAGAGCCTTTAACGAGAGACGCATACGGACGCTTACGGACGCCAAAAGTCGAGGGTTCGAATCCCTCCGTCTCCGCCAGAACGCTTCAGGCCCGCAACTCAGCTGCCCTCATCTCCGCCTCGCGCTCGAACAGCCGGGCCATCTGGGCCATTCCGCCCAGATAGGGCGGCGGCACCCACTGGTCGCGGTAGTTAGCCATCGCCGCGGCACGGAGTGTCCACATCGGGTCGATCAGGTGCGGCCGGGCCAGCGCGACCAGGTCGGCGCGGCCGGCGATCAGGATGGCGTTGACCTGGTCCGGATCGGTGATGTTGCCGACCGCCATGGTCGCGAGCCGCGCCTCGTTGCGGATCTTGTCGGAGAAGGGCGTTTGGAACAGCCGGCCGTAAACCGGCTGCGCATCGGCCCAGGTCTGGCCGGCCGACACATCGATCAGGTCGGCGCCAGCCTCGGCGAAGGCTTGGGCGATGCGCACCGCCTCTTCGGGGGTAACGCCCGCGTCTCCGGCCCAATCATTGGCCGAAATGCGGACCGACATCGGCCGATCCGCCGGCCAGGCCTGGCGCATCGCGGCGAACACCTCCAGCGGATAGTGCAACCGGTTCTCGAGGCTGCCGCCATATTCGTCGCTGCGCTTGTTCAGCAGCGGCGTGATGAAGCTCGACAGGAGATAGCCGTGGGCGGCGTGCAGCTCGATCATGTCGAAGCCAGCTTCCAGTCCCATGCGGATGGCCGCCACAAACTGTTCGCGGACCTCTTCCATGTCGGCCCGGGTCATTGCCCGTGGTTGCTGGTTAGCCTTCGACCAGGCCACATCGCTGGCGGAAACGATCGGCCAATTGCCCTCGACCAGGGGCAGGTTGTCGCCTTCCCAGCCCAGCCTGGTCGAGCCCTTGCCGCCCGAATGGCCAAGCTGGAGGCAGATCTTCGCCCTGCTATTGGCGTGGACGAAATCGGTGATCCGCCTCCAGGCCGCGACATGCTCGTCGCTCCACATGCCGGTGCAGCCGGGGCTGATCCGACCTTCGGGCGAGACGCAGGTCATCTCGGTAAAGACCAAGCCCGCGCCGCCCTGCGCCCGGGCGCCGAGATGGACCAGGTGGAAGTCGTTGGGGGTTCCGTCGACGGCCGAGTACATTGCCATCGGCGACACGACGATGCGATTTTGAACCTCCATCTCGCGAAGCTTGAACGGTGCGAACATCGGCCAGGCCGCCTTTTCTTCGCCGGTCGCATTCTTCCAGAAGGTCCGTTCGGTCTCTTCCAACCAATTGCGGTCTCGAAGCCGTAGATTCTCGTGACTGATCCGCTGCGACCGGGTCAGCAGTGAATAGGCGAATTGCCACGGCTCGAAGTGGAGATAGCGTTCCACCGTCTCGAACCATTCGGTCGAATTGCGCGCGCTGTTTTGCAGCTTGAGCACCTCGAGGTTCCGCTCGGCCTGATATTCCGCCAGTGCCTCGGCGCGGCCGAGGCCGGGGCGATTCAGCACCTCGGCCAGCTTGATCGCATCCTCCAGCGCCAGCTTGGTGCCGGAACCGATCGAAAAATGGGCGGTGTGGGCGGCGTCGCCCAGCAGGATCAACTTGTCGAAGTGCCAGCGCTCGCAAATGATCCGGCGGAACTTCAGCCATGCCGCTGAGCCGCGCAGATGCGCCGCGTTGCTGAGCAGCGGCTGGCCGTCGAGATATTTGGCGAAGATCCTCTCGCATGAGCCAATGGCTTCGGCCTGATCCATTCGATCGAAGCCAAGGCCGCGCCAGGTGTGTTCCGAACATTCGACGATGAAGGTCGAGCAATCATCGGCGAAGCGATAGGCGTGGGCCCAGATCCAGCCGGCCTCGGTCTTTTCGAAGGCGAAGGTGAAGGCGTCGAATGTTTTGGGCGTGCCCAGCCAGACGAAGCGGTTGGCGCGCTCCTGAACGTCGACACCGAAGCGGTCGGCATGGGTTTCGCGGAACCGGCTGTTGATGCCGTCGGCGGCGACGACCAGGCCCCATTCTCTCCAGGCGGCCAGGTCAGGATCGCATTCACCTTCATAGTGAATGGTGACGCCGAGCTCGCGGGCGCGAGCGGTGAGAATCTGCAGTAGCCGCTTGCGGCCGATGCCGATGAAACCGTGACCTGACGAGCGGACGCATTGCCCATGGATATGGACGTCGATGTCATCCCAATGGGCGAATTCGTCGGCGATGATCTGTCCCGAAACCGGGTCGTTCGCCATCAGATTCTCGACCGTCTGGTCGGAGAAGACGACCCCCCAGCCGAACGTTACCCCCTCGGCATTGCGCTCGAACACATGCACCTCATGGCGCGGGTCGCGCAGCTTCATCGAGATGGCGAAGTAAAGTCCGGCGGGCCCGCCGCCGATGCATGCGATTTTCAAGGCTCAACGCTCCCGCTCTCACGCCTGCTTAGCGGCCTCCGGCAATCGATGCATCAGCCATCGAAGCGTGAGCGCCCGACTCGCGCAACGGGCGTTCGCGATTTCCGAGTCGGGTCCGATCTTGGGCGCAAACGCGGCCGATTTTCCCAAAGCGGGACGATCGCCTCACAATTTTTCCACAGGGTTCGACGCAGCGGCGAGGACCGGTTGAATCGGCCCGGAGCATGAAGTTCACCGCTGTTAACCTTTTGATAACCAAGCTTGTAAAATTAACGCGAATTAACTTTCTACCAATTCGGCGAATCTATTCGCGGCGCTACTCTGTCCGTCTTCGCCGCAATAAATCGGGTATTGCTTTAAATAGCATTGGTATGCGGTGTAATAGTTATGTGTCTACTACGAAAAAGCCAGCACGTTAACCAGAAATTACATAAACAATGGCGCGACGGCTGTTGCTTCTAATCTAGCGCGCAACTCGCTGACCTTGAAAATTATCAAATTGCGGTGTTTCTTTTGTTTAGCGAGCGCGGGGGCGGTCTCGACGAAACGCGGTTGCATTAACCGAACCAGGTTAACGCCTGCCCCTGCCATTGAGGGATAAACGCGTCCGGGTTCTGCCCGGCGCAGCAAGGGCAGAGGTGGTTATGCGGTACGAAGATGCTTCGGGTGCGTTTCAGGCTTCAGGGCCGATCGCCAACGACGATGCGGATACGCTTGCGGCGGGTTCGCGCGGGCCGGCCACCGGCAATCTGATCACGGGCGAGGGCACCCAATATGGTGCGGCCGGTGCCGACAGCGCCGCCGGCGCCCATGTCGCCGCCATCGCCGGTCAGGGCGGGGAAGATTCGAGCTTTGCCGGCGGCAAGCTCAGCGTCTCCGGCCAGTTCGGCAGCCTCTCCGTCGACGCCGAGGGCAATTACAGCTACCTTGCCAACAAGGGCGCGCCCGAGAATGTGCGCGACCGCTTCACCTACACGCTGGCCGACAATCAGGGGAACACCGACACCGGTGCATTGATCGTCGAGATCGGCAAGACGCCGGCGGTCATCAAGGCCGACGCCCAGCAGGTCGTTGTCGGGCCCGACGGCGTCGTCACGCTTCCGGCAGGAGTCGAGCTCAGCGACATCATGGTCGTTGGCCGCAACCTGGTCGTCAACATGCCCGACGGCACGCAGCTGATCATCGTCGATGGCGCGGTGTTCGTTCCGCAGCTGTCGCTCGGCGGCGTCGAGGTTCCCTCGACGAACGTCGCGGCGCTGCTGATCGGCCAGGAGCCGCAGCCGGCCGCGGGCGAGACCCCGCCGTCGTCGGGCGGCAACTTCGCGCTTCCGCCGCCCCCGCTTGATCCGGGCGTGCCGCTGGGCGACCTGCTTCCGCCGACCGAATATACCTACATCCCGCCCGAGCCGCAGGAAGTCTTCGACATCCTCGACGAGGAGCCGGAAATTTTCATTCAGCCTGACGGTCAGCCGGCATCGGTTGCTGCGGTCGATCAGGTCGAAGAGGCCGGTCTCCCGACCCGCAATGGCGGCGAGCCCGCCGGGTCCGGCGAAAGCGCCGACGGCAATGGCGCCGACAATGATGTCACCAGCGAGACCACGACCGGCACGATCATCATCGACTCGCCCGACGGCGTGGACAGCGTGACGATCAACGGTGTTGTGGTGACCGGCGCCATCGGCCAGCAGATCGCCGGCGCCTTCGGCACTCTGACGATCACCGGCTTCAACGGCGACGACATCCTCTACAGCTACACTCTGGCCGACAATACGTCGGGCAACGCCACCCACGATGATTTCTCGGTCGTGCTGACCGACGATGATGGCGATCAGGCTGCGGCCACGCTTCGCATCGACATCGTCGACGACGTGCCGACTGCGCGCAACGATACGGACGCCAGCGTCAATGGCGTTGCCACCGGCAACGTCATGACCGACGCGGCGCCCGGCGACGCTGGTGACAGCGATACCAATGCTGCCGACACCGTTGGCGCCGACAATGCCACTCTGACCTCGGTCAGCGGCACCGGCGGCAGCGATTCGACCTTCAGCGGAGGTCTGCTGAACGTGAACGGCTCGTTCGGCTCGCTG
>DASWTR010000144.1:0-12672 GCA_036402035.1 Sphingomicrobium sp. | reverse complement strand
GATCGAGGTGGAAGCCGCGGCGAAGCTCGAACGTGCCCTGCGGCCGCTCGACGAACATCGCCGGCTTGCGCAGCGCTCGGCCCAATTCGTGGCCGATGATCACCCCGCCCATCGCCGGCGATACCACGACATCGATGGAATCGCGCAGCTCGGCAGGGATCTTGTCCGCCAGGGCTCGTGCCATCCGTTCGGCACGCGCTCCGTCCATCAGGACACGGGCGCATTGCAGGTAGCGTGGGCTGCGAAGGCCGGAGGACAGGATGAAATGGCCTTCGAGGAGCGCGTCCGCCGCTCGGAATTCGGCCAAAATCTCCTCGTCGGTCACGCACGCCTCCTTGAATTGCGCGCCCGAAATAGGCCGGCACGCCGGCCCCCGCAACCGGCCTCGAAATCCATTCGGATCACCGGCTTGAGGCGGCGGAATGTCGCGCCTATAAGGCCGCCAATTTCGGACCTGCCGGCACCGGCGGGCCCTTCCTTGCAACCGAACCAATCGGGGTGACGATGAAATTGATGGGATGGGCGATCGCCCTTGCGGCAGCCGCACTGACACCCGCGACGGCGACGGCCCAGGGCACCGAGGCCGCGGCTCCGGCGAGCGGCGCTCCTGCGGCTCCGGCCCCGGCGGGCGTACCGGCCGACGCAGCGGCGACCCCGGCTCCCGCGGCCACTCCAGCTGCCCCGGCGATCGATCATGTCGAGCCGACTCCGGGCATCGGCGTCCCGGACGGCCGCATGGGCCTGCAGGACCAGTTCACCGAAGTGGGCGAGCAGGCTGCCAGCTTCCACAACAATTGGCTGCTGACCTTGTGCGTGATCATCAGCCTCTTCGTCCTCGCCCTTCTGGTATACACCATCGTCCGCTACCGCCGCGGTGCCAACCCGACGCCGTCGCGCACCAGCCACAACACGCTGATCGAGGTGATCTGGACCCTGGTTCCGGTGCTGATCCTGGTGGCGATCGCGATCCCCTCGATCCGCCTGATCCGGGCCCAGTACAGCCCGCCGCCGGCCGACCTCACCGTCAAGGTCATCGGCAACCAATGGTATTGGACCTACCAATATCCCGACAATGGCGGGTTCGAGATCGTGTCCAACATGCTCAAGGAGCAGAAGGATGTGAAGGCCGGCGAGCGCTATCGCACCGAGGCTGATGGCCCACCGCTGCTTGCGGTTGACGAGCGGCTCGTCATCCCGGCCGGCAAGGTGGTCAAGTTCCTGGTCACCTCCAACGACGTGATCCACGCCTTTGCCGTGCCGGCGTTCTGGACCAAGATCGACGCCAACCCGGGCCGGATCAACGAGACTTGGGTCAAGGTCGACCGGCCGGGTGTCTATTTCGGCCAGTGCAGCGAGCTGTGCGGCGCGCGTCACGGCTATATGCCGATCGCCATCGAGGTGGTGCCGGAAGCGACGTTCAACGCCTGGCTGGCGTCGAAGGGCGGGACGCCCAAGGGCGCCGCTCCGGCGGTCGAGCCCAGCGCTCCCGCGGCCACGCCGGCGGCCGCCCCGGCAACCAGCGAAGCGGCTCCGGCGAACGACAATGCCGCCGCCGAGCAGCCGGCCACCAACCAGGCCGCCACGGCCCAGAACTAAGCTTCAAGCGGAAACGAGACAGACATGAGCACCATTCCCGCCGACGCGCTTCCGCTGAAGGGCCATGAGGCACACGACACCCATCACGACGCGGACCACAAGCCGGGCTTCTTCGCCCGCTGGTTCATGTCGACCAATCACAAGGATATCGGCACGCTGTACCTGATCTTCGCGATCGTCGCGGGGATCATCGGCGGCGCCATCTCCGGCATCATGCGCGCCGAGCTGGCGCAGGATGGCATCCAGATCATCAACCAGGCCTGGCCGCTCGGGGCGGGCAGCGCCAATTTCGACGAGGCGCTGCACCACTGGAACGTGCTGATCACCGCCCATGGCCTGATCATGGTGTTCTTCATGGTCATGCCGGCGATGATCGGCGGGTTCGGCAACTGGTTCGTGCCGCTGATGATCGGCGCGCCGGACATGGCCTTCCCGCGCATGAACAATATCTCGTTCTGGCTGCTGGTCCCGGCCTTCCTGCTGCTGCTCGGCTCGGCCTTCGTCAGCGGTGGCACGGGTCTGGGCGCCGGCACCGGCTGGACGGTCTATGCGCCGCTGTCGACATCAGGCTCAAGCGGCCCAGCGGTCGATATGGCGATCTTCTCGCTGCACCTGGCGGGTGCCAGCTCGATCCTGGGCGCGGTCAACTTCATCACCACCATCTTCAACATGCGCGCGCCGGGCATGACCCTGCACAAAATGCCCTTGTTCGTCTGGTCGGTGCTGATCACGGCCTTCCTGCTGCTGCTCGCCCTGCCTGTGCTGGCCGGTGCGATCACCATGCTGCTGACCGACCGCAACTTCGGCACGACCTTCGTCGACGCCTCGGGCGGCGGCGATCCGGTGCTCTACCAGCACCTCTTCGGGTTCTTCGGCCACCCGGAAGTCTACATCATGATCCTGCCGGGCTTCGGCATGGTCAGCCAGAACATCGCCACCTTCAGCCGCAAGCCGGTGTTCGGCTATCTCGGCATGGCCTACGCCATGGTCGCGATCGGCGTGGTCGGCTTCGTGGTCTGGGCCCACCACATGTTCACCATCGGCATGGACGTGAACACCAAGATGTATTTCACCGCCGCGACGATGATCATCGCGGTCCCGACCGGCGTGAAGATCTTCAGCTGGATCGCCACCATGTGGGGCGGCTCGCTGTCGTTCGAGACGCCGATGCTGTGGGCGATCGGTTTCATCTTCCTGTTCACCGTCGGCGGCGTCACCGGCGTCGTGCTCGCCAACGGTGGCGTCGATAACTACATGCACGACACTTATTATGTCGTCGCGCACTTCCATTATGTGCTGAGCCTCGGCGCAGTCTTCGCCATCTTCGCCGGCTGGTATTACTGGTTCGGCAAGATGACCGGGAAGATGTACAACGAGACGCTCGGCAAGCTGCACTTCTTCGTCATGTTCATCGGCGTGAACCTGATCTTCTTTCCGCAGCACTTCCTCGGTCTCGACGGAATGCCGCGCCGTATCCCGGACTATTCGCCGGCGTTCGAGCGGTGGAACGAGATCTCGACCTTCGGCTATATGGTGATGGCCGCCGGCATGGTGATCTTCTTCATCAACATGATCTGGTCGCTGGCGGCCGGAAAGAAGGCGCCGGACAATTACTGGGGCGAGGGCGCGACGACGCTGGAGTGGACGCTCAGCAGCCCGCCGCCCTACCATCAGTTCGAGACGCTGCCGAAGATCGACTAGCCTTGAGGCACCGAGTAAAGGCCGGGATTGCGAAAGCGATCCCGGCCTTTTTGTCGTGGAGCTGCCGAAGACGGCCGGCGATAAGGCCGAAGGACAATTGACCCGGGGTTAACTGCCAGGCCTTATGGCAGAGGACCAATTGGGGAGGGTCGATGTTCGGTTTCCTGAAAAGGCGCGCGCCCGAGGGGCCGGTCCAGTTCGAGGTCGCGGTCGAAGTCGATCGGCCGGCGTCGGATGTCTATCCGTTGCTCGACTGGTCGGACCCGCGGAATGCCAAGCGCGAGCTTGGCCATAAGGTCGAGCCGATCGACGGCCAGGCCGACCGCTTTCGGCTGACGCTGACGGAGATGCCGAAGCATCGGTTCGATATGACGGTGACCAAGGCGGTAGCGAATGAGGCTTACGCCTTCTCGACGGAGATCAAGCCGCGGATCGGACGCCTGGAAAACGACGAGGAACATTATTCGCTGGAGCCCATCGGCGACAACCGCTGCAAGCTCAGGCTGACTACCATCGCCACCTTCCAAAGCGGACTGACGAAGGGGCAGTTCAAACAGGAACTGGCGATGATGACGGTCGCGTGCCAGCGGGCGCTGGTCAAGCTTAAGGCCCATGCGGAACATGGGGTCCAGGCCGTGAAGGCGCTCGATTCGGCCTTCTACGGCTGATCTGTAGCCGCGCCGCGCGGCCCCTCCACCCGCTCCGTCTTCATTTCAACCATTTCCTCGTTTGGCTGCAAATGATATAATGTATCGCAGGGAGAAGGGATGGCCGAGCCGGTCTACATTACCGTTTCCGGGCCCGTCGGCGAGCCGCTCAGCCATTTTCGCTCGGCGCTGCTGACGGTTGCGACGATACTGTCCGTTCTATTCCTGACTCTTCTGACGACCATCCAGCCGACACTTCATAAGGTCGCCTCGATCTGATCGATGCGCGACAATTCGATGATCTGGGCCAGCCCCGCCCGGTCTACCGAGTCAACATCGATGCGAGGGGAAATATCTATCTCAACAATGTTCGGTGCAATGATCTCAACGAGCTCAGGCACGCTTTTGACTATTTGATGCAGACCTTGCCGGAGCCGGTGATCGAAGTCCGTCCCGACCCTCTCACCCGCTACATTTATCTCCTCGAGACGTTGGCAGTTGCCCAACGATCCCGCGTGAGCAAGCTGGTGCTGAAGTTGGAACCGTTGAGGGACGATGTCGGAGGGCCGGGTTTGCTGCATGAGGCTCGGATGCCCATCCCGGCCCGACGAATGGAGCCGAGGCGAGCCTCGCTTACCTATTCTCCGCAATCGATTCTCATCGCTCCCACTCCGGCCTGCGCGGCCGACATCGGGCCTCATCCGCCTGCCAAGGTTGGGAATTCAGTCAGCGCGAGCTAGCGCTTCGGCACGGAAAGCCCCGCCCTCCAAATTGACTTTCAGCGCCTCGGTCCCGGCCTCGATCAGCGGTCGCATCTTCTCGCCGAAGTCGTGCGGCAGATAGTCGGCGATCCAGACGAAGCGGCATCGGCCCTCGCCGTCGGGGACGATCTGCATCGACGCATTGTGGTGGGTCATCGGCGTACCTTCGATGGCGGAATAGGCGACCCGCCGGCGTTCGTCGCTGACGTCGATAATCCGTTCACGGACTGTCATTCCATTAGCGAAGGTGACCGTCCGAACATCCTCATCGAGCCGCCCGTCGGTGAGCACGCCAGCGAACAGTCGATGGGCGAGGCCGACCTCGCGGAGTGCCGACCAGGCCTGCTCGGCAGACAGGTCAAGAACAGTTTCATGTTGAATGGAAGCCATCGGAATCGGCCCTCCTCCAGGTTGGGACTGACGCATCTAGAGACAATGGGCGGGTTTCGGGCCGGTTCCGACAACCGGCGTCTAAGGCAAACGCTCCGCCTTCACGATCTTGACCGCCGGCTCCAGCATCTGCCCCTTCATCGCACCGTCACCCTTGGTCGGTGACACCGGCGAGGCCTGAATATTCTTCGCGACGTCCATCCCCTCGACCACGCGGCCGAACACCGCAAACCCCTGATCGGCGCCGCCGGCGTCAAGCGCCGGAATGTCGGCGGTCAGGATGAAGAAATCGGCCTGCGCGGTGCCGGGGCCGAGATGCGCCATCGAAACCGCGCCGGCGACATGCTTGAGGCCGGTTTTGGTCGTCGGCTCATGTTCGACCGGCTTGCCGAGCTTTCTCGCGTCGCTCGTGATGCCGCCCTGGATCAAGCCACCGTCGCCATAGGGCATGGCGCGGTAGAAGCTTTCGCCATTGAGCTTGCCGCTCTCGACGTAGCTCAGGAAATTGGCGGTGGTCAGTGGCGCCCTGCCGCGATCGAGCGCGATGACGATCCGGCCGGCTTCGGTTTCGAGCGCGACCTTGACCAGGTCGTCCTTGGCGGCCTCAACAGCCGGGGCAGGGGTTGGAGGGGTCTGCGCGGCAATTGGGGCGGCACAGGCGAGCAGCATGGCAAGCGCGATTCGGGTCCTCATGGGTGCGTTGATTAGCAAGCCGATGCTGAACGCCAAGTGCCTGCCGCGCGGGCTTTTCTGATTGGGCTCGACCCCCTATAGGCGCCGCGTGACCAGCGTCCCCCTGACCCGCGACGATAGCCTGCCTGCCGACTGGCGCGACCTGTTCGCGCTGACCAAACCGCGCGTGATGAGCCTGGTGGTGTTCACCGGCCTGTGCGGTCTGCTGGCTGCTCCGGTGCCGGTCCATCCCGTGCTTGGGTTCACCGCCGTGCTGTGCATCGCGCTGGGCGCCGGTGCGGCCGGGGCGCTTAACCAATGGTATGAGGCCGACCTCGACGCCAAGATGAAGCGGACCTCCGGGCGGCCGCTGCCCGCCGGGCGGATGACCCGTCAGACCGCCCTTCACTTCGGCGTCGGGCTGGCGATCTTCTCGGTGATCCTGATGGACCTGGCCGCCAACCACCTCGCCGCGGCGATCCTGGCGGTCTCGATCCTGTTCTACGTGTTGGTCTATACGGTCTGGCTCAAGCGGCGGACCGCGCAGAACATCGTCATTGGCGGCGCGGCCGGGGCCTTCCCCCCGCTGATCGGCTGGGCCGCCGCGACGGGGGATGTCACCACGCTGCCCGTCCTGCTGTTCGCGATCATATTCCTCTGGACCCCGCCGCATTTCTGGGCACTCTCGCTGTTCGTGCGCAGCGATTATGCCAATGCCGGCGTACCGATGTTGCCGGTGGTGGCCGGGATCGAGAGCACCCGCCGCCATATCCTCCTTTACACCCTGCCGATGATCGCGGCAGCGGTGGCGCCCTGGGCGCTGGGGCTGACCAACTGGATCTATGGCGCGGCGTCGATCGCGCTCAACACGATCTTCCTTGTGCTGGCCTTTGCGGTGGCGGCCAACAGGGCGACCGAGCCCAAGGCGATGGGGCCGGAAAAGCGCCTGTTTGCCTTCTCGATCCTCTATTTGTTCGGCCTGTTCGCCGCGCTTGTCGTCGACCGGTGGGTGATCTGATGCCGCGCGAAGAGGAAGAGATCATCCGCAAGCGACAGCGCGAGCGCTCGCGCCTGCTGGCCATCCTGCTCGGCCTGTTTGTTGTGCTGATGTTCGCCATCACCATTGCCAAGATGAGCATCAACCAATGACCTCGCTGGCCCAGAAGAACCGGTCAGTCGGGATCAAGGCGGCGCTGTTCGGCCTGGCGATGCTCGGCCTCGCCTTCGCCTCGGTGCCGCTTTACCGAATCTTCTGCCAGGTGACGGGCTTTGGCGGGACAACGATGAAGGCCGAAGGGCCCGCGCCGGGCGCGGTCGCGGGCGAGATCGGGGTCCGGTTCGACTCCAACATCTCGCCGGCGCTGCCGTGGAAGTTCGAACCGGAGCAGGCCACGGTTCGAATTCATCCCGGCGCCCGCACCACCATCTATTACAAGGCCAGCAACTACACCGCACGCCGAACCATGGGCACCGCAACCTTCAATGTCACGCCGACCCAGGCGGGCCAATATTTCAGCAAGATCGAGTGCTTCTGCTTCACCGAGCAGGTGCTGAAGGGCGGCGAGAGCGTGCGCATGCCGGTGGTGTTCTACGTCGACCCCAAGATCGCAACGGATCCCGACACCGCGCACATCGACGAGATCACGCTCAGCTACACATTTTATCCGGTGGAAAATCCCGGAAACGGCGGCTAGAGCCGCCCGCAAGAATAAAGGGAATCCCTTAAATGGCCGCGACTAAGAACCACGATTATCACATCCTTCCGCCGGACCAGTGGCCGCTGATCGGCGCTTTTTCCGCGCTCGCCCTGACCGGCGGCGGCGTGATGTGGATGCATGACAATCCCTACGGCAAATTCGTCTTCCTGCTCGGCCTGTTGGGCGTGCTGGTGACGATGTTCAGCTGGTGGGGCAACGTCATCAAGGAGGCCCATCAGGGGCATCATACGCCGGTGGTGCAGCTGCACCTGCGCTATGGGATGATCCTGTTCATCGCCTCGGAAGTGATGTTCTTCGTCGCCTGGTTCTGGGCCTTCTTCTCGGCTGCGCTATTCCCAGCGCCGATCGAGGTCGTCGACGGCACTGCTCAGGTGCTGAGCGACGCGACGGCAGTCGCGACCTTCCCATCGAAGGGTATCGAGGTGCTCGACCCGTTCGGCTTCCCGCTCCTCAACACCTTCATCCTGCTCTGTTCCGGCACGACCGTCACTTGGGCGCACCACGCGCTGATCCACGGCGACCGCGAAGGGCTAAAAAAGGGTCTGTGGTGCACCATCCTGCTTGGCGTGCTGTTCAGCTTCATTCAGGCCTATGAATATATCCACGCCCCGTTCAATTTCGCCGGCACCATTTACGGCGCGACCTTCTTCATGGCGACCGGCTTCCACGGCGCCCACGTCATCATCGGCACCATCTTCCTGACTGTCTGCCTGGTCCGCGCTTACAAGGGCGACTTTACGCCCAAGCAGCATTTCGGCTTCGAGGCGGCCGCCTGGTACTGGCACTTCGTCGACGTCGTCTGGCTGTTCCTGTTCGTCTCGATTTACGTCTGGGGCGGCTGGGGCGCGCCGACGCACGGATAATGAACGGGGCGCCGGTCTTCGGCGCCGCGCCGTCGCTGGCGGCGGCGGCATTCGAAGGGCTCTGCCCGAATTGCGGAGGGAGGACGCTATTCGCAGGCCTCGCCCACTTCGCGCCCGGCTGCCGCGCCTGCAGGCTGGATTTTGGAAGCTATAATGTCGGTGATGGGCCGGCGGCGTTTCTGATCCTGGTTGTAGGAGCCATCGTCGCGGTGGGCGCGATCCTGCTCGATCAGCTGACCGGCCCGCCCTGGTGGGTGCATATCGTCTGGTTACCGGTTGGCGCAGCCCTGACGATCTACGGCCTTCGGGTCGGAAAGGCCGCATTGCTCTACCAGGAGCATAAGCATCGCGCCCGCGAAGGCAGGCTGGCCGAATGAGCCGCAAGCTCCCACTGATTCCCACCATCCTCGTCGGCCTGGCCGTGGTGGTGATGATCGGGCTCGGCATATGGCAGCTTCAGCGCAAGGCCGAAAAGGACGCGTTGCTGGCGACCTATCGCGCCGCGGAGGGCAAGCCGCCGATCGGCTGGCCGTCAGTGCCGCCCAAGGAGCCGCTACCTTTGTTCCGGCATGCCACCGCCAACTGCCTGCAGGTGGTCGGCTTCCGCACCGCGGCCGGGCAGAACCGGCAGGGCGAGCCGGGCTATCTCGTCATTGCCGATTGCCGCACCGGAGCCGAAGGGCCGGGCCTGTCGGTCGAGCTCGGCTGGTCCAAGGATCCGAACGCCGGCCGGGCTTATCAGGGCGGGCTGGTCAGCGGGATGATTGCGCCCGACCGGCTGAGCCGGATGCGGCTGGTCGCGGCGGCTGCGGGGCCGGGCCTGACTGCCAGCGCGCCGCCCTCCCCCGACACTATCCCGAACAATCATTTGAGCTACGCCATCCAGTGGTTCCTGTTCGCCGGCATCGCCGCCCTGATCTATTATCTGGCGCTGCGCCAGCGCTGGAAGAAGGACGCCGCCAATGGCTGAGCTGACTCGCCTCGCCAACGGCCTCACCGTCGCCATCGACGCCATGCCCGGTGCTCAGTCGGCGGCGATCGGGCTCCACGCATTCGTCGGCTCACGTTCCGAGCCGGACGGGAAGGGCGGGCTCGCCCATCTGGTCGAGCATATGGTATTCAAGGGCGCGCGCGGTCGCGATGCCCGGGCCATCGCCGAAGCGATCGAGGATGTCGGCGGCTCACTCAACGCCTGGACTGCGCGCGACCAGACAGCATTCCACGCCCGCACGCTGGCGCCTGATGTTGGGTTGGCGCTCGAGCTGATCGCCGACCTGGTCCGCGCGCCCAAGCTCGACGAAACCGAACTGGAGCGTGAGAAGCTGGTCATCCTGTCGGAGCTCGGCGAATGCCTCGACGCGCCCGACGATCTGATCCACGACCGGCTGTTTGAGGCGGCCTTCGGCGACCAACCGCTGGCGCGCCCAGTGCTCGGCAATGAGGCGACCATCCAGGGCCTGACGCGGGCCGACTGCCTCGCATGGCTGGGTGAGCAGTATAGGCCGGAGCGGCTGGTGATTTCGGCGGCAGGCAGGGTCGATCCGGGCCATGTGCTGCTGCTGGCCGAAGCGCTGTTCGGCGATCTGGAAGCCGAGGTACCGCCGGCGATTGATGCGGCAGCCTTCACTGGCGGGATCCGTTCCGATCGCCGGTCTGCGGAGCAGACCCATCTGGCGCTGGCCTATCAAGGTGTCCGCGCCTCCGATCCCACGGCGCCCGCGCTTTCGCTATTCGCGCAGGCGGTGGGCGGCGGCATGTCGTCGCGCCTGTTCCAGGAGCTGCGCGAAGAGCGGGGCCTGGCCTATTCTGTCTACGCCTGGACCCAGGGCTTCGCTGACACCGGGCTGTTCGCGGTCAACCTCGCCGCCGACAAGGCGCGCGCGACGGAGGCGCTGAACCTCGCGCGCGAAGTGGTTGAACGCGCCGCCGAGGAATTGTCGGAGGCGGAGCTGAAGCGGGCGCGGGCGCAAATCGAAGCGGTGATCCTGATGGCGCTGGAAACGCCGCAGGGGCGGGCCGATGCCATGGCCCGCTCGATCGAGATTTTCGGGCGGATCATGACCATGGACGAGATGCTGGCCGAGTTGCGCGCGTTCGATGTTGCCGCGGCGCGGGCCGCCGGTGCGGCCATGCTGAACGGCCCGCGGGCGATCGCCTCGATCGGCGGCAAGCTCGCGCTTGCGGCATGAGCCTCGCCGACCTCAAAACCATCGTCGCCGAGCCCTGGGACGATTGGGGCCTGATCGATAGCGGGAACGGACAGAAGTGGGAGCGGTACGGCCCGGTCACCGTCGTCCGGCCCGAGCCGCAGGCGATGTGGGCCCCGGCGCTGGAGGACTGGTCGCCCGATGCGACCTTCGTGCCGGGCTCGGACGAGGAGGGCGGCGGTCGCTGGGTCCGTCACCGCGACCTGCCATGGGACTGGGAATTGGCGCGTGGAAACGTTCGCTTCAACGCCAGCCTGACGCCGTTCCGCCACCTCGCTTTCTTCCCCGACATGGCGCCGCAGTGGGACTGGATGCAGGGCCAGGCGCTCGACGCCGAAGTATTGAACCTGTTCGGCTACACCGGGGTCGGAACGCTGCTGCTGTCCGAAGCGGGCGCCCGGATGGTCCATGTCGACGCGTCTAAGAAATCGGTCGAGGGTGGCCGCGCCAATGCGGCGCTGTCGGGCCTGGCCGAGCGGCCGATCCGCTGGATCGTCGATGACGCCGCCAAATTCACTGCGCGCGAAGTCAGGCGAGGGCGGCGATATGATGGCATTTTGCTCGACCCGCCCAAGTTCGGCCGCGGGCCCGAAGGCGAAGTGTGGCGGCTCGAAGAGCATTTGGCGCCCTTGCTGGCGGATTGCCGCAAGCTGCTCGACCAGAACAGTCGCTTCCTGGTCCTGACCGTCTATGCGGTGCGGATGTCGGCGCTGGCGATCGGGGAGCTGCTGCGGCAGGTCACTGAGGATCTGGGCGGGACGGTCGAGTGCGGCGAGATGGCGGTGCGTGAGGAATCGCGCGGCCTGCTCCTGCCGACCGCCATCTTCGCGCGCTGGTGCAGCAGCTAGGGTTCCCAGCAAAATAATACCCGAACGGGTTTCCGTTAGGTTCGGCTTGCCCTGATTGCCGCGGCCGTCACGAAGGGTGATCCGGCGACCAGCAGCAGCGCGGTCGCTGCCTCGAGCTTGAACGCGGCACTCTCGCCATCTCCTGTAGCGGCCGCGCCAAAAATCACGAGGGGTACAGCCAGCGGCATCATCAATAGTCCGGCCAGCGCTCCGGCTCGCGGAAGCCCGGCTGTCAGCGAGGCGACTGCAACCGACAAAGCGGCAAGCGCGGGCGTACCAATTGCAAGCGAGATCAGGCTGCGCAGTAGGGCGGGTCCATCAAGGCCGACCAGGAAACTGCCCGGAACCGCGGCGAGCAGCAGCAGCGGGCCAAAGGTCAGCCAATGGCCGATCATCTTGGCCGCGCCGACCGCTTCCTCGGTTGTCCCTGTCAGCGCTAGTTGATCGAGCACACCGTCGGCTCGATCTGGCTCGATCAGCCGCTCGATCGGCAGCATGGCCGCGGTCAGCGCGGCGATCCACAGCGCGCCGCCGCCGATGCGGGCCAGTAGCCGCGCATCCGGCCCGACGGCGAAGGGAACAATGGTCGCCACCAGCAGGAAGAATGCTACCGGCAGCCAGGCTCCGCCGTGGAGGCCGTGCCGGATTTCGCGGACGATGAGCGACCGCATCATCGGCTGAGTTCCAGTCGGCGCCACTCGCCGGGCAGCGTCAGATGCGACGCGGCAATGATGCCGCCGCCGGCAGCCGTGTGTGCGTCGATCAATTCTCCCAGGTCGTGAAGTCCCTCGGCGTCCAAGCCGTTGAGCGGCTCATCGAGCAGCCACAGCGGCGCTTTGGAAGCGACGACCCGCGCGAGCATTGCGCGCTTGAGTTGGCCTGTAGAAAGAAGGCGGACGGGAACCCCAGCGAGACCCGCCAGATTGAGCTGGTTTAGTGCTATTTCGAGGCGCTTTGGGTCGCCATTCATCCATGTCCAGAAGCATAGCGCCTGAAGCAGGTTCATCTCGCGATCGAGGGCCAACTTGTCATCGGCCAGCGCCACAGCTGCGCGCTCAACCTTACCTGCATTGGGGCGCAGCAAGCCGGCAATCAGGCGGATCAGGCTCGACTTGCCGCTGCCATTGGGGCCGGTGATGTGCAGCGCCTCGCCCGCCTCCAACTTCAAATCCAGCCCTTCGAACAGCAGCCGCCCACCGCGGATCAGTGCGAGGCCTTCGCCCTTCAGCAGCGGGTTCATTCCTGCTCCTCGAGCGCGTGCATATCCTC
>DASWTR010000143.1:0-4689 GCA_036402035.1 Sphingomicrobium sp. | reverse complement strand
GATCCGCACATTGCCTGCCTATTTCGACGATCCGCTATACATCGACGCTCTGAAGGCCAATCTCGAACAACAGATGGCCGCGCTCGCTTTCGCACCGGAGCGGCTGCTGCTCAGCTTCCACGGAATGCCGGAGCGAACACGAACGCTGGGCGATCCCTATTACGATCAATGCAAGACGACCGCGCGACTTCTCGCTGAGCGGCTTAGCGTGTCGGTCGACGTCGCCTTTCAGTCGCGCTTCGGGCGCGCCAAATGGCTGCAGCCGGCGACGGATGAGATACTCGCCTCCTACCCGGCCCAAGGGATCAGGCGCATCGCCATCGCGACGCCGGGGTTCTCCGCCGACTGCCTCGAAACGCTGGAAGAGCTGGGCATCCGCGGGCGCGAAACCTTCCTGCGGGCCGGCGGCACCGATTTCGCCCGACTGGATTGCCTCAACGACAGCGATCAGGGGATGGCGATGCTCGACGCGCTCGTCCGTCGCGAGCTTGCCGGATGGTGGCCTCCGTCTGAGGGTCCAGAGCCATTACCAGCAAGGCCGTAACAAGGTCATGGTGGATGCTGTGCTAGGAGAAGCGCGCAGAGCGGGCCAAAGCCCGGTCGAGCGCTTCGACGACGCACAGCGCCGACAGGGCCTTGCCCCTTGGGTGGGATGAGGAAGCGCCCTGGCACGCTCGCTCAATTGCCAGATAGTGCCCACTATCTGGCTGCACTCGCTCACTCCCAGGACGCTTCCTCATCCCATCACGGCCTTGCTGGTAGTGGCTCTGGACCCTAAACCCAGAACAACAAAACAAATAATCAGGAGAGAGTCATGGCGCGAGTGGCGATCGTAACCGGAGGAACCCGGGGTATCGGCGAGGCGATCAGCATCGCCTTGAAAGACATGGGGATGCAGGTTGCCGCCAATTATGCCGGCAACGACGAACGGGCCCGCGAATTCTCCGACCGAACCGGGATTCCCGCCTATAAATGGGACGTGGCCGACCACCAGGCCTGCCTCGACGGCGTTGCCAAGGTTGAAGCCGATCTCGGCCCGGTCGATGTGCTGGTCAACAATGCGGGCATCACGCGCGACACGACGATGAAGCGAATGGACCACCAGAAGTGGCAGCAGGTGATCGACACCAACCTCGGCGGCTGCTTCAACATGGCCAAGGCGGTGTTCGAGGGCATGCAGTCGCGCGGTTACGGGCGGATCGTCAATATCGGCTCGATCAACGGCCAGGCTGGCCAATATGGTCAGGTTAACTACGCCGCCGCCAAGTCGGGCATTCATGGCTTCACCAAAGCGCTGGCCCAGGAAGGTGCACGCAACGGGGTGACGGTGAACGCGATCGCCCCGGGCTATATCGACACGGACATGGTTGCCGCCGTGCCCGAGGAAGTGCTGGCCAAGATCGTCGCCAGGATTCCCGTCAACCGGCTCGGCAAGGCCGACGAGATCGCGCGCGGAGTCGCGTTCCTGGTCGATGAAAACGCGGGGTTCGTCACCGGGTCGACGCTGTCCATCAACGGCGGGCAGCACATGTACTGATGGAGCCGCCGGGCCCAAGGGAGCGATTGTGCAGCAATCGGGAGCTTGGGCGAAGAGTCGGCGACATCCGGACGGCGGGTCGGCGAAGCCGAGCCCGACCGACGTCACGGGATTTACTCCCGTGACGCAACGTCCTTCGACTACGCCGCTTCGCGGCTCCGCTCAGGACGAACGGACGTGAAAACCAACGCCTACGCCTCCCCAACCAAACGCTCCGTCACCATTGCCGGCCACGAAACCTCGATCAGCCTCGAGCCGATCTTCTGGGACGCGCTCGAGCGCGCGGCAGCCGCCGAAGCGCTGCCGGTCAACGCGCTGATCGCCCGGATCGACGTCGAGCGGCTTGAGACGTCGGGCGGGCCGCCCAATCTCACCTCGGCAATCCGGCAATGGCTATTCCTTAGGGAGGCGAACCGTGGCTGAGCTCAATCACACCATCGTCTGGTGCAGCGACAAGCAGCGCTCGGCGGCGTTCCTGACCGATATCCTTGGGCTCCCGCCGGCCCGCCCATTCTTCCATTTCCTGGTGGTCGACCTCAAGAATGGCGTGTCGCTCGACTATTACCAGAAGGAGGGCGCGGTTTCGCCGCAGCACTATGCCTTCCTGGTCAGCGACGATGAGTTCGACGCCGGCTTCGCCAAGATCAAGGATCGCGGACTGACCTATTGGGCCGATCCGGCTCGAACTCGACCGGGCGAGATCAACCATCATTTCGGCGGCCGTGGAGTCTATTTTGCCGATCCCGACGAGCATCTGCTCGAACTGATCACCAGGCCCTACGGTTCGGAGAACCAGCTTTAGGCGATCGCCTCGCGGATCGCGCGGGCGAAGGATTCGCCGCCGTCGGGCGCATGCTGCAGCCACAACGCCGGCTCGATCAGCTCCAATTCGATCACCGCCAGCCGTCCGTCATTGTCCCGGATAAGGTCGACCCGGGCATAGGCCGCGTCGGCAGGGGCCGCCGCCAGTGCGGTTTGCGCCAGCTCGACCGCGCCGTCGGGTGGCTCGCATCGTTTCTCGCTGCCGCCAAGGTGCGGCTGAACGCGATAATCGCCGGCTTTTGGGCGCTTGACGATGGCGTGGCTGAACTGCCCGCCGAAGAACATGATCGAATATTCGCCCTCCTCTGCGACCGAACGAAGGAAGGGCTGGACCAGCATTGCGCGTTCCCTTGCGTCGGCAGGCAGGGCGTCGTTCGCGCCGAGGCGATGCGTGCCGTCGGCGGAGGCAGAGACCGGCGGCTTTATCACCAGCTCTTCGCTCAGCTCAGCGCGCGCCAACTCGAGCGCGGCCTCGTCCATCCTTTCGACCAGCCGGGTCGGAATGACGGCAATGCCCCTGCCGCCAAGCTCGGCCAGATATCGCTTGTCGCTGTTCCAGCGCAGCAGCGGAACCGGGTTGAGCACGGGCGTGCCCTGCCGTTCGAGTTCATCCAGCAGCGCGTGCCAACGCGGCGGATCGAGATGATAGCCCCAGGCGACCAGCGGCATGACCAAATCGAAACCGCCGAGGTCGCCCGCCTCCGTCCACGGCCGCGCCTCGACCGAGAAGCCGGCGCGGAGCAGCACCGCGGCCTCGCCCTCATAGGCCCAGTCCCAATCCTCCGGATAATCCGGGGCAGGAACGAGGATTGCCGCGCGCACTAGCGGGAAAGCAGGATCCGGGCCTGGCTCGCGATCTGGGCGAGCATCGGCACGCTGATCTGGCCGGTTAGCTTGGCGCGCTCGACCAGGCTGCGGAACTGGGCGATGCGCTTGGGATTGCGCTCCACCCACCGCTCGACGCTCTCGTCCGGCTCCTCGCCGCGGGTGCGGCCGAGGAAGTCGATCCGCACCTGCTCGAAATCGCGCAACATGCCGGCGGCGAGCAGCCGCTCCCAATTGTCCGAGGGCATGTAGCGGGCGACCTGCTGCTGCGCCCAGTCGATGCCGAGCACTTCGCCAAGCCGGGTGTACGCCCGCGTGATCGCCAGCTCGTCCAGCTGTTTGCGCGCTCCAAGGCCGGCGATGCCGAACACGCCGTCCATTTCGTACAGGCGGACCAGCCGGTCGATGACGTCCTTGCTCGCGCCAAGCTGTTCCAGCTGCGTGCGGCGTGACGCCGCCTCGCCGCGGACCTCGGCGCGGATCAGGCCAGCCGTCTTGGCTGCTACCTTCTCCAGCCCCGGGCGGAGCATTTCGCAAAGGGCCGAAACGCTGGTTTCGCCGGCGGCGGCGCGGATCACATCGCCGATATGGGAGCGGATCGTCTTGGCGCAGACGGCAAATAGCGCGATGCGGTTGGGTTCCGCCATCTGCTCGCGCTCGATCTTCGCCCAGAGGCTGCGAAGGTCGAGCAATCGCTCGGCGACGAGGAACGCCACCACCACTTGCGGCAATCCGACGCCTTCCTCCTCGGTCATGTCGAGCGGCAGGCTCGGCCCGAGCCGGTTGACCAGCCGGTTGGCGACCTTGGTGGCGATGATCTGATGCCGCAGCCGATGCGCACGGATCGCGTCAGCATGCTTCTTCTGCATCGGCTTGGGGAAGGCGGCCATCAGCTCGTCTTCCATGGTCGGATCGTCGGCCAGCTTCAGCTCTTCCGCCGCATCCTGCAGGGTCATCTTCGACATCGACAGAATGACCGCCAGCTCGGGCCGGGTCAGGCCGCGGCCGTCGGCACGGCGTCGGAGGAGCACGTCGCTGCTCTCCAGCCCCTCGACCTTGCGGTCAAGCCGACCGAGCGTTTCGAGCATCTCGATCGAGCGAACGAAGCCGGGAATGCCGGCGGCGCCGCGCGACTCGGCGATCGACAGGGCCAGCGTCTGGAGCCGGTTATCCTCCAGCACCAGCTCCGACACCTCGTCGGTCATCTCCGCGAGCAGCTTGTTGCGGACGCCTTCGGTCAGCCGGCCTTCCTGCATCTCGCGGTTCAGCGGGATCTTGATATTGACCTCATTGTCCGAGCAGTCGACGCCGGCCGAATTGTCGATGAAGTCGGTGTTGATCCGGCCGCCATGGGTGGCGAACTCGATGCGGCCGGCCTGGTTGATGGCCAGATTGGCGCCCTCGCCGATGACCTTGGTCCGAACATCCTTGGCGTCGACCCGGAGCACATCATTGGCTGGGTCTCCGACCTGTGCATTGGTCTGGTGGCTGGCCTTGATGTAGGT
>DASWTR010000142.1:0-2314 GCA_036402035.1 Sphingomicrobium sp. | reverse complement strand
GACCGACCGCGTCCATCAGCTACCCTGCGGGAACGCGAACCATCGACGTCAACGGCAAGACGATCATGCCCGGCCTGATCGATGCCCACTGGCACGGGTCGATGGGTGCCGAGCTGATCATCCCCAAGCAGAACTGGTTCCATGCGGCGGCCCTCGGTTACGGCGTGACGACGGTTCACGATCCGTCGAACGACACGTTCGAGATTTTCGCCGCGTCGGAATATCAGAAGGCGGGCAAGATCTTCGGTCCGCGCATCTTCTCCACGGGCACGATTGTCTATGGCGCGACGACCCCCTTCACGGCGGAGATCAACAGCATCGACGATGCCCGGTCGCACCTCCGCCGCCTCAAGGCGTCGGGCGCCTGGTCAATCAAGAGCTACAACCAGCCGCGCCGCGAGCAGCGGCAGATGATCATTCAGGCGGCGCGCGAGCTCGACATGGAGGTTGTGCCCGAAGGCGGCTCGCTGTTCGAGCACAATATGACGATGATCGCCGACGGTCACACGACGATCGAGCATTCGCTGCCCGTGGCCAATATCTACGACGATGTGCTGCAGTTCTGGCGTGGCAGCGGCACCGCCTACACGCCGACCCTGGTCGTCGCCTACGGCGGCGCGTTTGGCGAGAATTATTGGTACCAGAAGACCAAGGTCTGGGAGGAGCCGATCCTCGCCAAATGGACCCCTCGCCCCCTGATCGACGCCCGCTCCCGCAGGCCGACCATGTACCCCGATGAGGAGAACAACCTCCAGTCCATCGCCAATGTTGCGCGGCAGGTGTCCGATCTCGGCATTCCCGTATCGATCGGCGCCCATGGCCAGCGCGAAGGTCTCGGCGCGCACTGGGACATTTGGGGTTTTGCGCTCGGCGGGATGAGCAATCATGACGCGCTGCGCACGGCCACGATCAATCCCGCCCGCGCGTTGGGGCTCGACCAGCAGCTCGGAAGCATCGAGCCGGGTAAGCTGGCCGACCTCGTCATCCTCGACGCCAACCCACTCGAAAATATCCGGAACTCGACAAGCGTAAGCATGACCATGGCCGGCGGACGCCTGTTCGACTCCAACCTGCAGATCGTCGCCGGCGGCCAAGGCGGCTTCAAGCCCTTCTGGTTCCATGAGCAGGCGGGCGGTGCATTCACGGCAGGCGCCTCGGCAGCGCTGCCGGGCGAAGCGCATTCGGAGGATTAGCCGCGCCAGTTGCCCATCCGCCCCGTCCGCACTAAGCGGACGCGCGATGGCTGATAAGACCCAACCCCGCCGCAACCGGCCGGCGCTGGCGCTGCATGTGCCGGAGCCGCCGTTCCGGCCCGGCGACACGCCCGATTTTTCGTCGATCAAGGTGCCCGCCGCCGGCGAGGCGCCGCGGCCGGATGTCGCGGTCGAGGCGGAGGAGACTTTCCCGCTCTGCACGAATCTGGTGCGGGTGCTGGACGATGCCGGCAAGGCGGTCGGGCCGTGGGACCCCAAGCTCGACTCCGTTACGCTGCGCAAGATGCTGCGCGACATGAAGACGGTGCGCGTCTTCGACGACCGCATGTACCGCGCCCAGCGGCAGGGCAAGACCAGCTTTTACATGAAGTGCACCGGGGAAGAGGCGATCGCGGTCGCGGCCGCCAGCGCAATGGACCCCGAGGACATGCACTTCCCGACCTATCGCCAGCAGGGGCTGCTCGTCGCGCGCGGCTATCCGCTGGTGACGATGATGTGCCAGATTTATTCGAACAAGGGCGATCCAGTGAAGGGCCGCCAGCTGCCGATCATGTATTCGGACAAGAAGCACGGTTTCTTCTCGATCAGCGGCAACCTCGGCACCCAATATCCGCAGGCGGTCGGCTGGGCGATGGCCAGCGCGATCAAGGGCGACAGCCGGATCTGCATGGGCTGGATCGGCGATGGCGCCACGGCTGAGGGCGACTTCCATTCGGCGATGACCTTCGCTGCAGTCTACCAGGCGCCGGTGATCCTGGCGGTGGTCAACAACCAGTGGGCGATCTCCAGCTTCTCCGGCATCGCCGGGGCCGAGCAGGCGACATTCGCCAGCCGCGCGGTCGGCTATGGCATGGCGGGGCTCAGGGTCGACGGCAACGACGCGCTGGCGGTCTATGCCGCGGTCAAATGGGCCAGCGAGCGGGCGCGGACCAACAAGGGCCCGACGATGATCGAGTTCTTCACCTATCGCGCCGAGGGCCATTCGACCTCCGACGACCCGAGCGGCTACCGGCCCAAGGACGAGGCCGCGAAATGGCCGCTGGGCGACCCGATCGAGCGGCTGAAAGCACATCTTCTCGCGATCGGCGAATGGGATGCCG
>DASWTR010000141.1:0-3754 GCA_036402035.1 Sphingomicrobium sp. | reverse complement strand
TTGCCAGCAAATAAGATTCACCGCTCGCACCCACCCCGCCCTCCGCCGACATTCCATAGACGCTGAAGCGCCGATGGAGCCTTCAAGTCGGCTCCGCCCCTCCCTCGTTAGGGAGGGGAGCCTAGGCTGCCGCATCATCCTCGTTCACGGCCGGCGGGGGCAGCACCTTGTCGTCGCCGTAGCGAGCGAGCGCCTCGACCGGCGGGACTTCCTCGATCTCGCGCGCGCCTGGCTCTATATTGAGGTCGCGGAATTTGCGTGCGGTGACCAGCGACCGGCTTTCGAAGCTGGAAACGAAGCTGTTGTAATTGTTGACCGCGGCGGTCAGCCCGCTGCCGACCTTGCGCAGATCCGTCGCCGCCTTGGCCAGCCGGTCGTACAGCTCCTTGCCCAACTCGCCGATCTGCCGCGCTTCCTTGGCCAGGCGTTCCTGCCGCCACACCGCGGCGACGGTGCGGGCGATTGCGATCAGATTGGTGGGGGTCGCCAGTAACACGCGCCGCTCAAACGCATAGTCCCATAGTTTGCCGTCCTGCTCCAACGCTGCCGACAGGAAATGTTCGCCCGGGATGAACATCACGACATAGTCGGGAGCGTCGTCGAACTGTGCCCAATAGGCTTTGTTGCCGAGTGTGTTGACGTGAGTCTTGATCGCCGCCGCATGGGCATCCAGGTGCAGCGCGCGCTCCCCCTCGTCCACCGCACCAAACGCATCTTGGTAAGAATTGAGGCTGACCTTGGCGTCGATCACCAGGCTCTGCCCGCCCGGCACGCGGACGATGACGTCGGGCCGCAGCCGCCCGCCCTCGTCCGCCTCCCGGCTGACCTCGGTCTCGAAATCGCAATGCTCGCTGAGCCCGCAGCTTTCCAGCACGTTGCGCAACTGCTGCTCGCCCCAGCGCCCGCGGGCCTTGGGCGCGTTGCGCAGCGCGTTGACCAGCTTGGCCGCCTCGGCGGACACGCGTTCTGTCCCGCTCTTCATTGCTTCGATATGGCCGGAAAGCAGTCCGAAATCCTTGCGGCGTTCCTCCTCGACCTTGGTCACCGCTTCCTCGTAGCGCTGAAGCCGCTCGTGGACAGGCTGGAGCAGCGCCTTGAGGTTGGAACCGGATGTCTCTTCGGACTGGCGGAAGCGCTGATCGGCGCGCTCGAGGAATTGTTTCTGTGCGCTTTCGAGCAGCTTGCCACCGACCTCGGCGAACTGGGCAGATAGCTCCTCCCGAGCCCTGGTCAGCTCGGCGATCTTTTCCTCGAACGCCCGTTCGCGTTCTTCCTGCGCTGCTCTGAAAGCGGCCAGTTCCTGCGCTGCCGAGCGATTGGTATCGCGCTCCTTGACGACCTCGTCGAGCTGGAAGCGGAGACTTTCGACCGTTTGCTTCGCCCCGGCCGTCTCCCGTCCGGCAAAAAGCCAGCCGATCAGCGCGCCAAGCGCCAGCGCGACGAGGGCCACGACAATCGAACCGGCTTCCATCACCCTCTCCAACACGCAGAACGAAAAGGGAACTTACGCGGGTTTTGCGATGGGCTCAAGCGAAGCTTTGCGGCACCCGCAATACTCCGGCCCGCCGATCAAGACCTTGGCTTTGGCAAGCTTTGGAGCCGAGGCGAGTGTTACGAAAGGGTACATTCCGACCGTGCGACTTGACGCGGGGAATGCCGCGGTTAGCGTGCGCTCCATCCACTAGCTCGGATGTCAGGGAAGTTCGCAACCAGTGACGAGCCAATCACTTCGCGCCGAGAATAGCATTTGGGTCGTAGCCTGCACCTTGATCGCCTTCGCGTCGGTCTATGCCTTTCTCCAGGACATGATCGACCCGAAATGGCCCGCGTGGGTGCTGACGCCGCTGATCGTGCTGGGATTTCGCGTCGCCATATCGCGGACCCGAGACGATAGCCTGGCCAGGGCGGCGCTGTATCAGGGTGCGCTGGTCCTGGTGCCGTTCATGGGCGTCTATGGCCTGATGGACGTGGCATTCAAGGCCGACTGGCCGGCCTGGGTCGTGGCGCCGGCCGTCGTCCTCGCGCTGTGGACCGGCATTTCCACCATCGTCTCGGTGGAGGCGGACTGAGCAGGAGCAGGAACGCCGCGACCATGCTCAAGCTTACGCTCACGCTTTCGTCCATCTACCTCGCCGCGATCGGCGTCGGACTGCTGATCTTTCCGCTGCAATTTGGAGCCGGCGCAGTGCCGGCCGACGCCTCGCCGCAACTCATCGCCCTGCTGAGGTTGCTGAGCGGCCCGTTTTTCGGGATCGCCGCGCTCAACTGGCTGTCGCGCAACGCCGCCGGCTCGTCGCTGAAGCCGATCCTTATCGCCAACCTGATCGGGTTCGGCATCGTCGCCGCCAATGATGTCTGGGGCGTGGGCACCGGCGAAGCGCGCGAGATCGCCAGATATTTCCTGGTCATTCACCTGCTGTTCGCGGCTGCCTTCGCCGTCGCCCTGACCCGGCTGCCCAGCCGCTAGGGATTGCGTTCGGCGATCTTTTCCATTTCCTGCTGATGCGCTTCGGGCGGCTCGCAGGGCGCAGGATCGGGACTTTCGATGACCGAGAAGCGAGCACCCTCGGTCACCAGACGGTGAACCGGGCACTTACTCGCGATCTCGACCAGGCGCGCGCGCTGCTCGGCGTCGAGATTGCCGTCGAACGTCAACCGGACATCGAACCGGTCGCGCGGCTCTCGATCGGCATCGCGCGAATGGCCGACGCCGGCGCGGATGCGGTCGACCGGCAGGCCCTTGCGGTCGGCATAGAGGCGGACGGTCATCGTCATGCAGGCGGCGAGCGCGGCACTGAGCAGCTGAAACGGCGACGGGCCGCTGTCGAGGCCGCCGAAATCGGACGGCTCGTCGGTGAACAGCAGATGGCGGCCGGTCCTGATCTGCAGCTGGAACTTGCCGCGGCCGGTCTCCACCGCTTCGACGTCGGTCGGTTCATCGGCCCCCGGCGCGGCCTCGACATAGGCGTCGGCCCAGGCGGCGATCAGCGTCGCAGCGCGGGCCGCATCCTCCTTGCGGCTGAGCAGATGATCGGCCTGGTCGAGCGACAGGAAGCTCTTGGGGTGACGCGCCGCGGAATAGATGCGGGTCGCATGGTCGATCGAGACGCTGGTATCGGTCGGAGCGTGGAGCACCAGCAGCGGGCGGTGAAGCGAGGCGATCCGCTGGCCCTGATTCTGCTGGCGAAGACTGTCGATCAGTTGCCGTCCGACCCGGAACGGGCGGTCGGCGAGGCGAACCTCGGCGCTGCCGTCGCGGTCGATTGCATGAAGGTCGTCGGGCGAGAATTGTTCGAGCGCATGGGCCACGTCGAACGGCGCGTTGATCGTCGCAACGGCTCGCACCGTCTTGCACTGGCCGGCCGCCGCCAGCACCGCCGCGCCGCCCAGGCTGTGCCCGATCAGCACACTGACCGGCCAACCAGGCTCGGCCATCGCGCCGCAGGCGGCGGCGATATCCTCGACATTGGAAGCGAAGCTGGTCTCCGCGAACGGCCCCTCGCTCTCGCCGATCCCGGCGAAGTCGAAACGGAGCACGCCGATGCCCTGCCCGGCCAGCGTGCGGGCAATCCGCACCGCGGCGAGATTGTCTTTCCCGCAGGTGAAGCAGTGCGCGAACAGGGCCCAGCCGCGCACCCTGCCCGAAGGCGCCTCGACGCGGCCCGCCAGCCGCCGTCCCTCCGCACCCTGAAACTCGAAGGAGTCGATCATTTCCGCCCTTCAAGCACAGCACCGCCCGCCATGCACGGTATTC
>DASWTR010000140.1:0-1635 GCA_036402035.1 Sphingomicrobium sp. | reverse complement strand
TGGATCGGCCTGCTCTATTATTTCAACTTCGTGCAGATCCCGACGATGCCGCAAATCCCGGCCGAGCTGAAGCCGGGCGTATCCAAGCACATCGCGCCCAAGGCGCTATTCTATTTCCGCTGGGGCGCGGCCTTCACCGTGCTGACCGGCCTGGTCCTCGCCTATCTCTATGGCGAAGAGAAATCGCTTCTGCTCAACGATCCGTCCAACCGGCTGATCGGCATCGGCATGTGGCTGGCCCTGATCATGGCGTTCAACGTCTGGTTCATCATCTGGCCGAACCAGAAGAAGGCGCTGGGCCTGGTCGAGGCGGATGATGCGACCAAGGCCACGGCAGCACGCACGGCGATGCTGACCAGCCGCATCAATGTGCTGCTGTCGATTCCGATGCTGCTGGCGATGACCAACTACCGCTAGTCACCGGCGGGAGGGGTTCGCCCCGCCTTACGGCCGGCGAACCTGGAACCGCTGCAGCTCGGCAACCGGCTCGTGCCATTTCGGCTCGAGCGATTGGGCGCGCTTCAGGTCATAATAGGCAGCCGGAATATTGCCGCTGTCCTCATAGGCCATGGCGCGGACGAAATAGGCCAGTGCCGGGCGCCGGGTCTTCAGCTCCAGTGCCTTGGCAACGAACGGCATCGCGGCCGTGCTGTCGCCGAAGCGCGCATGGACCACCGCCTTGTTGAGCCAGGCGTCAGCCTCCGTGGGGTCGAGCTTCAGCGCAGCGTCGAAATCGCTGTTCGCTTCCCTCACATTGCCGCGGATCAGATAGAGGATCCCGCGATTGACGTGGGTCGCCACGCGGTCGTGGTCGGCCAGCCCTTCCTCGGCCATGGCCTTGTTGCAATTGTCCATGGCGGTGCGGCTGGCGTTCCGATCTTCGGCCGCCCGGTAGCAGCTTTCGGCGAACCCCGATCCGATGGAAATGACGGCTGCCGAGGCAGAGGCTGGGAAAGCGACAAGGGCCACGACGGCCAACGCTGAGACTCTCATATAGACCTCCCGATCTAAGCGAAAGGACATCCCGATGCCTGTTATAGCATAGTTTTCCGAAGCTGGAGAGAGTTCAGCTGCTGAGCGCCAACTGATGCCGCTTCATGGCATGACGCAACTGGTCGTAGGACAAGCCCAAGGCCGCGGCGGTCGACCGCTGGTTGTAGCGATGCCGCGCGAGCGCCTCCTCGAGCAGCGCCTTCTCGTAGGCCGCTACGGCGCCGCGAAGGTCGTCGGTCGATGAGGGCGGCGCTGCTGTAGGTGCCTGGTCCGCCTGGGGTGCAGCCGGCTGACCGGCATGGGCCGCAACCTCGACTGCCCCGGCAGGGTCGTGGCTCAGCGTCCAGGGCGAAGCGAAGGGGTCGAACTGGATGGCGTCGACCTCTCGCTCCGGGTCTTCGTGGCGGTAGACCGCACGCTCGACCACGTTGCGAAGCTCGCGCACATTGCCGGGCCAGGGATAGGATTCCAGGGCCGACACCGCGCGCTCCGAGAAGCCGGGCCAGTTTGACCAATCGAGCTCGACCGCCATCCTGCGGCCGAAATGCTCGGCCAGCAGCGGAACGTCGCCCTTGCGCCCCCGAAGCGGCGGCAGGGTCACCACTTCGAACGATAGCCGATCGAGCAGGTCGGCGCGGAACC